>QHZC01000602.1 GCA_003224515.1 Acidobacteriota bacterium | reverse complement strand
GTAATAAACGTGGATGCGATCTTTGTTAGATAGTTCTACGTCAAGATCGGCCGACCCCTGGTTGAGAGCCACGTTGGCTAATGCACCGCCAGTGAAGGCGGTGAAGGTATTTGGATCTCCCGCAGTTCCCGCACCCACGAGGTTGGCAGCGGGAATAAGAGCGATCAGCTTCTGAATAGGTGGCGAAGTTACCGCTGCTCTTTCGTTCTGACTGGGAACCCTTGTGGATGTGACCGTTAGGCTCTGATGCTGACGGAGTCCTTCGTATGCGAGAAAGTAGAAGACTTTATTCTTCTTGATGGGGCCGCCGAAACTGGTGCCGAAGTCGTTGCGTTTGAACGGAGCTTGAGGATTGGCGGCACCGCTGGAAGTCAAAATAGGATTGAAAAAGTTCCGCGCATCCAGAGCGCTATTTCTGAAGAACTCGAACAGTTCGCCGTGATATTCACTCGTTCCAGACCGCGTCGCGAGGTTAACGATCGCTCCTGCATTGCGTCCGTACTGCGCCGGAAAAGTGGAGTTGTCGATCTTATACTCCGCCAGCGTATCAATCGGTGGCTGGAAGGTGATCTGGTTCTGCACATTGTCGTTAAGGTTTACGCCGTTGACGAGCCAGTTGGTGGTGTCCTCGCGCTGGCCCGCGGTGTTGATCCCGAACGATCCCTGGCCGCGGAGCGGAGCGGACAGGAATCCGTTCGCGGGTGGCGTAACCGTGCCCGTTGTCAGCAAGCTGAGATCCGTGAAGTGGCGACCATTCAACGGGATCTCCTGCACGGTCTTGTCGTTGATAACCTGTCCTACGCCGGTCGTGGTGGTATCGACGAGCAGAGCCTCGGCGATGATCACAACTTTATCCGTGGCTTGGCCAACCGTCAGCTGAACATTTTCTGTGAGAGCGGTAGCCACGTCGAGTTTGAGATTAGAAATCACCGCAGCCTGAAAACTAGAAGCTTTGACTTCGAGGCGATAAATTCCGATCGGCAACGCAGGGAAAAGATAAGCACCGGCAGTGTCCGTTTGGGTCGCCGATTGGACTCCGGTGGCTTGGTTTGTTGCGACCACTTGGGCATTCGGAACAACCGCTCCCGTGGCATCCGTCACCGTGCCGTTTAACCCCGCGGTAGACTGCGCAAGCGCTCGGCCACCGAAGGCCGTCAAGAACGCGACTAGCAAGGAGAGGTGCAAGAAAACTTTCTGAGCTAGCGATGAACTCTTCCATTCAACGGCCATGATTCTGTTCCTCCCGATAGCATTGCCAGGCGATAATGAAACTCGGTGAAGCGATTTCCGGGAATTGCCCCCGGACCCTAACCACCGCGAAACAGGCAGGTTTCCCGGGCGATTGTTTGCGTTCGATGGCAGCAGCGATTTTGAAGCTTATGGGGCCCCCCACTGTTTTCGCAATCTCCATGCCAGAATTGTATAAAGTACATATCTGGCGAAACGCAAGTATTTTAACAACTTAGGGATGCGCGATCGCCCGTCCTGAAGGACTAGGCGGGAGCGATCTCCAAAAAACGGAAATGACTTACTGATTACTGAAGATGGTTTATATTTCGTTTAGACTGCGAAGCAATGAGAGTAGCGAACAACGCTACCGTTTGCAGCTGGCGGGAAGGAGCAGCGACTGGCCTTCGTAGATCAGATTGGCATCGTAGACGGCCGGATTCGCGCGCACAATACAGGACCAATAGGCCGCGTGGCCGAGCCGAGTTTGCGCGATCTTTGAAAGCGTGTCGCCCTTGTGCACGGTGATTTTTGATGCCGTACGCAGCATTGAGATCGCCGTCGGCAGGTAAATCTGTGAACCTGCAACTATGTGGTTGGCGTCGACAATGCCTGGATTGACGGCGAGGAGGTCGCGCCAGCGGAGACCTTTGCCAAGGTTCTGCCGCGCGAGTTTCCAGAGTGAGTCTCCGGGTCTTACCGTCACCACATTCATGTTTGCCGCACTGGCAGGAGCGATGGGCGCCGCCGGCGTCACCCGAAGGGCAGGTGGGTCGGACAAGACGCGAGGAGGAGCGGACATGAAAACCTTTGGGCGTTCGAAAGGCGAACGCTTCACCGGCGGCTGGTAAGGAACAAATTTTGGCGGAGCAGAACTCGAAACTGGTGGACGCAGCGGCATCACCGGCGGCTTGGGTGAAGCGAGCGCCGGCGCATCGGCGAACGGAAGATGGAACCACGCGGACTGCTGAAGTTTTTGCGACTCTTTCTGTCTGCGCAAACGGCGAGCGACGTCACCGAGGGGTGCGTCGGGAGGAAGCGATTGCGCGTCGACAGCTTCCCTAGATTTTCCCGCCAAGGGCGGAGCCGGCTGATTTTTCTTCGCCTCTACCTGAGCACGATCTTCGGAAGTGAGAATATGAGCGCGCTTGAGATCCTGCTCTGTGTAAACGTGCTTTGATTTCTTCTGCTTACTTTCTTTCTGGGCGGGTTCCTGACGAGCAGCTTCGGCCACATCTTGAGCGTGGCACTGGGCTGCGCCAACCACGACGCAAGAGAAAATCAAGATGCCAAGGGGACAGAGGCGTAGAGATGCCGAAGAACGCCCCGCGGCTGAGGAGAGGCCCACCGACGCTGGAGTTTTGAGATCAGATACTGCCATAGCAACCCGACCACGGGACACCGCTTATGAAAAATTGTATCGAAAAAGGCCGCTTTTGGGAACCGAATTTTTGGGCGATGTATCCATCAGCGTGGGGGCCATAGAAGAGCCCCCTGATTTTTCGATGCACCGCCTGGCAGTTCATGGCGACTCTCAGGAACCTGTTCAGCAGACCCCGCGAATCATTTTCCGTGGAGTTTGCTTTCCTTCTTGATTTCAGCTGGGGATTGCCAGCCCCCCGTTGGGTTATGATCTGCACTGGGGTGATTCTGCGGGGGCGCCAGAAGGAGCAAAGAAACGATGAGCAACACGCAAGGCTTTTCACGCAGGCAATTTGTTTCCTCGGCGATCTCTGCCGCCGCGATTTCTTGCTTGCCGAACGGACGAGACCTTTTTACAGGTACTACAGCACCCAAAAGTGGAACACGCGAAATCGCTCAACAGTCCTCCGTAGTTCTGACGATTACTCCATCTTGGCGGGACCAAGGCATTCTCAACGTCACCAAGTCGCCATACGCCAAATTGAGGAACGTACCGGTGCACGCCGTCACGATTGGGAATGGCTTCTGGGCGCAGCGCCGCGAAATCAACGTCCACAAGAGCATTCCTTCCATGGGCAAATTGTTGGAAGCCAACGGCCGGGTGGATAATTTCCGCCGTCTCATCGGGAAGAGCACTGCGGCGCAGCGCGGCCCGGTGTATTCCGATTCCGACGTTTATAAGTGGACTGAAGCCGTCGCCTTTGCTTTGCAGTCCGGCGAGCGTCCCGAGCTCCGCACCGCCGCGGACAAAATCGTCAAGGACATCGTGGCCGCACAGCAGCCGAACGGATACTTGAACACCTATTACGTCGGCGACCATGCCTCTCAACGAATGGAGCCGAAGGCCCAGCAGTGGGGCCATGAGCTCTACAACATGGGCCATTTCCTGCAAAGCGCCACGGCCTACTACCGGGCTACCGGCGACCGCACGCTACTGGACGCTGGAATCCACTTTGTAAATGACTTTCTGCTGCCTAATTTCGGCCCGGGCCCGGATAAGAAGCCCTTGTTCTCAGGCCATCCAGAAATGGAATTGGCGCTGGTCGAGCTATATCGAATGACCGGCGACAAGCGGCAGCTGGACCTGGCCGGCTACCTTCTCAGAGGCGACTCGCGGATTCATGTGCAGCCTAGGGATTACGTCTATCATTTTTGCGGGACTCCCTTCACTTCGCGAACCCACCTCGAGGGGCACGCGGTGCGCGCCATGTACGCTTGCTGCGGCGCGACCGACTATTACCTTGAAACCGGCGATCCTGCGTATTGGAAGACGCTGAACGTTTTGTGGAAGGATCTGGTTAGCTCGCAAATGTACGTCACCGGCGGAGTAGGCGCGCGCAGCGACGGCGAAGCTTTCGGTGATCCTTATGAGCTGCCCAATGCCCGGGCCTACGGGGAAAGTTGCGCGGCCATTGGAAACATGATGTGGAATTGGCGCATGCTCGCCGCCACTGGCGAAGCCAGATTCGCGGATCTGCTGGAACGCGCGCTCTACAACGGCATCAATTCCGGCATGTCGCTGGACGGCACGCTCTACTGCTATCGCAATCCCCTGGCGTTTGATCCTTCCGGTGGCGACAAAATTCGCAACGAGTGGTACGACACGACTTGCTGCCCGCCGAATCTGGAACGCACCTTGGCCTCGCTGCCCGGATATTTCTACAGCACCAGCGGCGACGGCATTTATCTCCACCTCTTCGACAATTCTGAACTCGACTGGCACCTCGAGAACGGTGTCGGCTTGAAAGTGCGCCAGAAAACAAATTATCCATGGGACGGCAGCGTGGAAATTTCCCTCGCCCCCGCCGAACCCACGGAGTTCACATTCTTCCTGCGGATCCCCGGATGGACGGACAACGCCGAAGTCGGCGTCAATGGAAAGGCGCTCGCAGGCGCCACTCCCGGCCAGTATCTTCCGATTCGGCGGCGTTGGTCCGCCGCCGACGTCATCCGCGTGCAATTTAATATGACACCCCAGTTTCTTGAGGCCAACCCGCAAGTCGTCGAGAACAACGGGCGTGTTGCGGTCCAGCGCGGCCCGCTTGTGTATTGTTTGGAGCAAATCGACCAGCCGGAAGGCGTGACTCTGAAGGATGTGGCGTTGAATCTGGGCGCGAAATCGAGCGCGCAATTCCAGGAAGAATTTCACAAGGACCTGCTCGGTGGAATCATCCTGCTGCGTCATGCAGGCGCGGCTTATGGAGAATCCGCCGAGCACAACTCACTTTACTTCCGCTATTCCGCGGAGCCTCGAAAATCACGGCCAGTCTCGCTAACCTTCATTCCATACTATGCGTGGGCCAACCGCACGGCGACCCCGATGCAGGTTTGGACACCCATATCACGGGCATAGGCCTCGCCAGCAGCGAGTATCGCAGGGCTGGCCGTGCCTACTGCATCGATGTCGAAGGCCAAAACGCGAGGGAGTATGAAAGGGAGCCGCGGGAGTGCGGAAATGACGGGGAAATGACCGAGCTAAGGTGGATTCCGCAGGCGCGCAAATTTGCATGGCGCGGGCGGACCGCAGTGATTGTGATGCGGCGGGAATTTGGCGGTTCTGGCGGAGGCTATGGGAGACTTAGGCCGCTTATGCCGGAATTCCGCAAATTGCATTCACCGGAACGAAATCACCGTTCCGTGATTCCTAAGCAATGACGGCAGACCGGTTTGGTAACGATGCCGCTTCCAACGTCCTAAGGCGTCAGCCGATCCCGCGAAATTAGAGGACGTTGCACAAGCAATTCGCGATTCTGTCGGCACTGCAGCCGTCCCAAAGGGGCGGCACACGGCCAGCCTTCCGTTCTCCTGCCAAAACTGCGCGCACCTCTTGGTGCAGTCGCTCAGGACGGCGGCCAATCAATTTATTTGTTCCAACGGTGACCGTGATTGGCCTTTCCGTTGTATCCCGAAGAGTCAAGCAAGGTACGCCTAAGAATGTGGTTTCCTCCTGGATTCCGCCTGAATCGGTGATAACTAATGCGGCGCGTTCTTGTAGACGTAAGAATTGAAGGTAACCCTGTGGCTCGCAAATGCGCAATGCTTCTGGTGGCTCGAATGCGATTTCGGAGATTTT
>QHZC01000112.1:1529-2688 GCA_003224515.1 Acidobacteriota bacterium | reverse complement strand
GACCGCTACCGTGGAATCGATTATGGAGAAGCTCTCTCGCTGCCGGCAAACGCTCGAGAAGATTCAACCCGGCTGTACCCTGACGCGCAGCAGAAGGAACAAGCGATAACTTGTATACTTATTTAGCGGACACTACACTAGGTGAAGTGGCCAGGTGAAGTTCTCTTCACCCGGCTCTCCTCAATTCCTTCCGTTTGGCTTTGCTCGTGTGTTCGGACAGCCTAACGCAGGGATGCACAACGGGCATGCAGTGGGTTTCCACGTTCGCGTCCGGCGCGTCATCTCTCGGCCGTCCACGACGCCTGGTGGGTCACCCTGATGAAACGGGCCCCACCAAGATACTGGGGAAAAACTCGGCGAGAACTCCCCTCAATGGATTAAGAGGCCTTCAGAAAAGAAAAGGTAAAAGGAAGAGTGCAGGGCCTTCTCATGGAAGGACTTACGAGTCGAGAAGAGTTTCGTGGCGAGCGCATGCCACGACTAGGTCCTTCTTTCTTATTCAGACTTGGCTTTTGCGCCCGGAAGACGGTTCTTAAGGAATTTGATCTGGCCATCGTGGTTGGATTCGTGTTCGGCGACGTGAAACCATTTGGCGTAGTTGTTGGCTACGAAGTCTTCTTCCGTAACCAAAGTCGCCAGCCACTTGTCGTCGCGCTTGCGAAATTCGGCAAGGCTCTTCTCCCGGGTCTGATGCAAGGCATCGAGATAATAATCGAGACTGTTCCCCTTGATAGCTTTGCGAGCGGGTTCTCCGAGATTCATGGGAATGTCCCACTTTTTCTTCACTTCGTCGGGCCAGGAACCCCACTTCATCCCGCCAAACGTATTCATCTGATAGTAGGTTTCGGTGGCTGCGAGATGGAGAAGCAGTGCGCCGATGGTGTTCGCCTTGGCGTCCAGAAGAAAGTCAAGATCCTGCTGGGATAAGCCCTTCACGTTGTCAACCACTTGCTCGCGGGTGAAGGCCAGCATGGACGTCAGCGTTCCGATCTCGGGTGTGAAACCCGGTTGCGGGCCGACAATCCATTTCTCTTCCGCAGCGGCAGTTGCCACGGGAAGCGCGATAAGGCTGGAGAGCCCGAGAGCCATGCCGACGCTGACCTTCAGGAAGTTGCGCCGATTGGGCATACATTCCACTGGGAACATTTGGTTTTCCTCC
>QHZC01000112.1:0-1523 GCA_003224515.1 Acidobacteriota bacterium | reverse complement strand
TGATACTGCGGCAAAAGCAAACTGGCGAGTGGATATGGTACGACCTCGTGGATTCCACTTGGCTTGTTCTAATGCTGCTGTTGTCTCTACTGTGTACCGCGGAAGACGACCAACGGTCTGGGCCCTAGATCACGATCCCGCAACTCTGATGCGGCCGTCCTTCGCTAGACCCACCGATCGAACCAATCCATCATTTTTCGCTGCGCCGCGAGCGGAAACTTGTGCGGGCCGTCAAAAACCCACGTGTCGAACCGCTCCGGCCGCCCCAGCGCCTGATAAGACTGGTGCAATGTGTCCATCGCGGCCTTAACGCCCTCAGGAGGGAACAGGGTGTCCTGTTGCCCGTGGACCACGAGGAGCGGACAGGGCATCGCCAGTGTGGCGATGTCCGGATAGTCCAGATACTCAAGCAGCCCAGGGATCATTCCTGACGGAACCGTGTAAATCTCGTGGTGAGGGATCAGGTAGTGGAATGAGGTCATCCATCCTACCACGCACGCAGCCTTGATTCTCGGATCGAGTCCGGCGAGAAACACAGTCCTCCAACCCCCGACGGAGAGCCCCGCACAGGCAATGCGATTCGGATCAACCTCCGGGCGCGTCCGCAGGTAATCCACAGTGCGAATGTCATCCCACACCAGCACCCCGGCCCAGGTGAATCCCGAGTGAAGAATATTCCGAAAGACGATTTCTTCCGAGCTTCCGGCGCGGTGATTGATCTGGCGAATGATTTCTTCCGGCTCGGCTTTGGAACGGTCGTTCGTGCGATTCTCCAGATCTTCATCAAGGATCAGCCGACGTTCACCGTGATAGAACATGTCAATCACGATCACTGCATAGCCGCGCTGTGCAAGTGTGACGGGAAAACTTGCGCCGTCATAGTACTCCTTGCGATAGGTGGCTAGCATGGGGTGTTCACCGTCGGTCTCAACGAGCTTCTCTTTCCCCCAGTAATAAAAGCCGCCGTGGTCATGGAGCGCGACGACCGCGGGGACGGGAAATTTGGCACGTTTCGGAATAAGAAAGTAACAAGGCACTTCCACATCAGTAGTCGTCCAGAAGTTCAACCGTTCTCGAATGTAGTCACCTCGGTCCACGCGGTCGAGGACGCGCGGTCGGGGGTGTACGGCCTCCGGCCGATAGGACATCAGCTCGAAGACTTTGGCGCGTCCTTCAGCCTTCCAGGCTTCGAGGTCCTTCGGTCGGCGGTGGAGAAAGGCCAGGCTTTGGCGGGTCTTTTCCTGCTGACGTTTAATAAAGGGGTATAGGTTCCCGAGCGCTGAGCCCTTCCAGAGCTTGGCTTCGTCAGCCGCAGTTCCGGCTTGCAATGGCGGGAAGAAATTTGAAGGCTGCGCGCTTTCAGCCCGCCCCGCTGCGAGAGCCAGCACGCTCAGCCCTCGAAAGAGCTCGCGTCGAGTAAGTGTTTGCCACACGGGCATCGCTCCTTTCTCGACCTCATCCCGAAGCCACCGGCGGGCACATAGAGACCGAAAGCGCAGCATGACGATCCCGCCGCGGGCAAC
>QHZC01000600.1:5189-12094 GCA_003224515.1 Acidobacteriota bacterium | reverse complement strand
GTGATGCTCGAGCGCGAGCAATTCCCCATCGCTTACCGGCTTATCGCTCAGGTCCATTCGTAGTTCGTACACGCCGCGCTCCGACCGCACCAGCCCGTCCCAGTGCCAGAGCGATGGCGGAAGCGGCAACGCTCCGATCGAGACGACCCGCAAGCGCTCCAGTTCAGCGAACTTTTGAATGCGCGAGAGCGCCACATGGTGCGTATACAAAGCGCAAGCGACATAGATCACGGCCGCCGCAAGACCAACGCGATTCCAAGTGTCGTGCTGGATCTTCACGCCCCAACCGAGGAGTACGGGCAGGAGGAAGAGCGCGGCAAAAATGACCATGGCGCTCCAAACGACTCCATGGGAAATCGGCGCGCCGACAATTTCACCAATTCTGGCTATGAGAAATGGGGCTGGCAGGAACACCAGCCACATCCTAACGCCGCGACTCTTTACTTTTTGGGGATGGGCATACACCCAGGCAAGCAATTGCGGCACAAGAACAATCCCGGTCAGCGTGAAATCGATGATGAAGATGAGGTCCCAAGCGGGGCGCGACCATTCGAGCGGCGACCAGATCATGGTGCCGAAAGACGTCACCAAATCCAGCAGGATGTGACTCAGGATGCCGGCCGCGTAGATGCCTACAAGAGCGACAAATGATGGTGCTTCCCACTTCCGCGAATTGGCAACCACCCGCGTGATCCCCGCGAGAAGCAACGCCCAAAGTGGCAGCATGACCAACGAATGCGTGATGCTACGGTGCCAAGTGATCACCAGGAGTTTATCGTGAGAGAGAATATCCCGGATGACGTCGGAATCCGGAAAGATCGCGCCGAGCATCAGCGACCAGGTGATGATGCGGCCGCGCTTCATGGAGTCCGAGGCAAACATGTCCTCGCCGCGGAAGACCGCTTTTCCGATCAATGCGCCGGCGATGCCATGGGTGATCGTGTCCATCGTTCGAGTCTATCCGATGCGCTGTGAACGCGACATTCTAACGGACAAATAGGAGCGGATCTGTTTTGTTGATGACTTTGCCGATGTGGCGCGCGGAGACGCCATGACCATCGAGGGCCGAGGTGACGGCCGCGGCAAATTCCGGTGAGATAGCCATCAGCAGGCCGCCGGAGGTCTGCGGATCAAAGAGAAGATCGCGGTACTCCGCGGGAACGCCTGCGGCGAAACCCACGCAATCGCCAATGAAATCGCGGTTATTCTTCAGGCCGCCAGGGAGAAATCTTCCACGCGCGGCCTCCACAGCGCCCGGAAGATAGGAAATAGCCGAATGATCGATCTCCAGGGACACCGCTTCGACACTTCGCTCGGAATCCCCAAGCGCCATCTCTCGAGCGTGCCCTAGCAAGCCGAATCCGGTAACGTCCGTCACCGCGTGAATCGGAAACGCAGCTCCTGCCTTTTCCTGGACTCCTTGCAACGCTTCCGACGCCGAGCGATTCAGTTTGATCATGGAAGCAATCGCCGCCTGCAAGGAGGCGGGTGCTGCGCGGTCCCTCTTCAACGCCGTTGAGAGCACTCCCGTGCCGATGGCTTTCGTCAGCAGCAAAACGTCGCCCGTGCGTGCGCCGACATTTCGCCAAACGCGCTCCGGGTTGATGATGCCCGTGACCGCGTAGCCAAATTGAATATCGTCATTGCGAATCGAGTGGCCGCCTATGACACTGCATTTCGCTTCCGTCATTTTGGAGAGCCCGCCGCGAATAATCTGCTCGAGGATCTCGGGATCGCCCTGGTCGGGGAAGCCCACGATGGAAAGCGCAGAAACCGGTTTGCCTCCCATGGCATAGACAGCGCTCAGCGCATTCGCCGCCGCAATCTGCCCGAACGTGTGCGGGTCATCCACAATCGGCGTAAAGAAATCGACGGTCTCGACCAGCGCTATTTCCGGACTGAGCAGATACACCCCGGCGTCGTCGTTGGTGTCAAACCCAACGAGTACGTTCGGATCAGTTGGCCGCGGCAAACGGCGCAAAACGGAATCCAGCAACCCTGGACTCAGCTTCGCCGCTCAACCCGCTGCCTTGACCATGGCCGTCAGCTTCACGGATGGGGTCAAGCCGCACCTCGCTCGAAAGCGTCTTGATTATAGCGATGTGCCGCATTTCGTGCTTGCGCCGAATAGGACGCTAGCTACTTGCGCCGCGCATGCGGAAAGTGTTCTCATTCGCGGATGCCCTGGGACATCTGGCTCTTCTTTCTCGTGCTTAGCTTGATTCTGCCGTGGCGCGGACGAGTTCGCATGAGGAAATTGCTGGCCAGGCCGCATGTAAACTCGATCGAGAGGCTTGCGCTTTACTCTTCGACCATCGCTTTTCAATGGGTGGCCGCCGCGCTCGTGGCTTGGCGCGCATGGGCGCACGGATTCACGGCCCCTCAGCTTGGTTTGACGATCCGTCATGGAACCAGACTTCTTTTTGCCTCCATTGTCGGCGCCGCGGCGATTGCGGCTTTCCAGTGGCTGAACCTGCGGCGCGTGGGGAGAATTCCCGTTGAAGCGCGGGGCTCTGTTCAAGCCATTGCGGAAAGGATTCTGCCGCAATCCTCCGTGGAGTTGCTTCCTTATCTTGCGCTGGCGATGACAGCGGGGCTCTCGGAGGAGTTTCTCTATCGCGGGTTCGCTATGGCTGTCCTGGTACAAGTAGGATTTCAACCTTGGGCGGTAGTGCTACTTTCCTCCGTTCTCTTCGGGCTGGCACATAGTTACCAGGGGCGCGGTGGAATTGTGATGACACTCTTGATCGGCCTCATTCTGGGGACCAGCCGGATCGCCTACGGCAGCCTGGTACCCGCGATTTTCTGGCATAGCACTGTGGATGTGGTCGCGGGGACCGCGGGACCTCGATATCTGACACCAAGCGCGGCGGCTGGCGCGGGGAAAACCCTATGAAGGTCGCGGAATAGCAATTTACTAATATGCTAACACCTGTGCCAGCCCCCCCGGCCGCGGCCGTCATCGAGCGCGCACTCAGAGAGTTTCAACTCCCCGCAACTGAAGAACAAGTGCTTCAAATTCAACAATATATGAGGATCTTATTGATATGGAATGAGAAAGTAAATCTGACCGCGATCCGCAAGCCGCTGGAGATACTTTATCGTCATTTTTGCGAGAGCATGTACGCGGCGGAGGCCATACCGGTGAAAAACGGTCGGCTCGCCGACATTGGATCTGGCGGCGGATTCCCAGGGTTGCCGCTGAAGATAATGCGGCCGGATTTGCAAGTGTTTCTGGTCGAATCCAACATAAAAAAGGTCACATTTATAGCGGAAGTTATTCGTGAATTAGGACTTAGCGGCGCACAAGTTCTGGGGGGGCGCTATCAAGAACTTGCAGAGGAGGTCGCTCCCCTGGATTATGTTTGCTCGCGCGCGCTCGGCGAATTCCCTGGCTTCCTTGAGTGGGCGCGTTCGGAACAGATAGCAGCAAAACAGGTTATTCTCTGGATTGGTGCTCGAGACCTCCCCGAGATTCAAAAGATCGGGACTTGGGAGTGGCGCGAACCTATCGCCGTCCCTCATTCCTTGCGTCGCCTCCTTTTGGTGGGCACGAAAAGATCCTCACAGATCAGCGCTTCGAGGTGAAAATAAGGCACCTTTTGTGTTTCCATGGAGATTCCTGACATGGATCCGAAGAGTGGATCGAGGTCCCACGTGGAACATACGGGGCCACTTTGTGAGTCCAATATTGTTTCACGTGGAACAGTCTGCCTTGAAGCAAGAAGGAATCCCGGAGAGTCATTGTTCCACGTGGAACAAGCTGTGTCTTCTGGAAGTCCAAGCCATGTTCCACATGGAACAATCCGGCATCCTAATGCCAGATTTCCACTTTCGAAGCGTTGTTCCACGTGAAACAACTTGCATCCTTGAGCCGGCTTTGCTAGATTTTCGGTCGCGAGGGAACGTTTGGCTCGGATCATTGCGGTAGCTAACCAAAAGGGTGGGGTCGGAAAGACCACGACGGCGGTGAATTTGGCCGCCTGCCTCGCTGCCGCTGAAAAACCTACACTCCTTGTGGATTGCGATTCCCAGGCGAATGCCACAGCCGCAATCGGGTTTGCGAAAGATCCCTCTCGAAGAACCCTCTATCACGTATTGATTCTCAATGAGTCTTTCGACAAGATTACCCAAAAATCGCAAGTTGACAGGTTAGAGGTCGTCCCCGCCGACAAGAATCTAGCTGGCGCTGCCGTCGAACTGGTCAATTCCGAAAATCGCGAGTACAAGCTGCAGGCCGCACTGAGGGCGCTCGACGAAAAATATCAATTCATCATACTCGACTGCCCACCAGCCTTGGACCTCCTCACGCTGAACGCGCTCGTGGCCGCTGATGCCGTTATGGTTCCCATCCAGTGTGAGTACCTGGCACTGGAGGGCGTTTCCGAATTGCTGGACACGCTCATGCGTATCCGGCGCACCCTAAATCCTAGCCTCGAAATCGAAGGGATCCTGCTTACAATGTATGATGAACGAACGACACTTTCGCGGCAGGTAGCAACGGATCTGCGCAGTTTCTTCGGAACACAAGTCTTGCAAAGCGTGATTCCGCGGAATGTGCGCTTGGCAGAAGCACCAAGTTTCGGGAAACCAATCATCTTGTACGACATTCACAGCAAAGGGGCGGAGGGCTATCTACAGCTCGCCCAGGAGGTCATTGCCAATGCCGAGAAACGCATTGGGACGGGGGCTCGGAGCGCTCATTCGGGAGCCTGAGCCCAAGACATCGCCAGAACCGGCACCGACACAGCCCCATGCAGCAACCGCCAGCGGTGCCGCAAGTGCACCAGCTCGCGAAGCTGCGCATCCGGGACCTCAACAGGTAGACATCGACCTGATTGAGCCCAGCCCTTACCAGCCGCGTACCCGGTTTCGAGAAGAGGCTCTCGACGAACTGGCACGGTCGATTCGGGCCAGCGGCATCATCCAGCCCTTAGTCGTGCGACCGATTGGCTCGCGGTTTCAGCTAATTGCCGGCGAGCGCCGGTGGCGCGCAGCGCAGCGTGCTGGCTTAGCGAAAGTCCCAGTCATTGTCCGACAAGTCGCTGACGATCTCGCGCTGGAGATGACCCTGGTTGAGAACATCCAACGTGAAGATCTGAATGCTATTGAAGCTGCGCGAGCGTTTGTACGTTTGATGGAGGAAGCTCAGTTAACGCAGGAAGCGGTTGCAGAACGGACCGGCAAGGACCGCGCCACGGTAGCGAACGCCATTCGGCTTTTGAAGCTGGAGCCAACGATTCAGGATTCGATTGAAGAAGGGAAGCTGACGGCAGGGCACGGCCGTGCTCTGTTGGCAGTGCCAGATTCGCAACTACGAATGCGATACGCTGAGCGAGCCGCACGCGGCGGGCTAACCGTCCGCCAAATCGAACGCCTTGCGTCTCGACGCTCGCCGGGCGAGCATGTGACGACGGAGGTTCATTTGGACGCGAACATCCGGTCGGCACTGGAAGAGCTTCAACGGCACCTCGGCACAAAGGTGCTTCTCCATCAAAAAACCAAAATGCGTCCAGGGCAGCTTGTGCTTGAATATTATGACCATGCACAGCTCATGGGTCTCTACGATCGGTTGATGAAATAGCTTCGCGGGCTTCGCTAACAATAACAAATACTGCCCGTTCGTTCAGTCGCTTCATTCGACAACCCGGATGCTCAGTTGCGTTGACTTATGTGCGTCGGCAGCTAAAGTAGAGCAGTCCTTATTTGGGGGTTTTGACATGACCTGGAAGTGGCCCAGCTCAGCAAAGAGTGGCGTAAGCGAGGAATGGACAGGATTCATCGACCAGGGCGTAACGCTCGAGGGCACGCTGACGGTCAAGGGCACGTTTCGCATTGACGGCCACGTGAAAGGCAACATTATTTCGGAACAGACTGTGATCCTCGGCGACGGCGCTAAGGTTGAAGGACAAATCGAGGGCAATCGCGTAGTAATCTCTGGCCGCTTCGATGGCGTCATTTTCGCCAAGGGACGCGTGGAGATCGAGGCCAAAGGTGTGGTGACCGGAGAGGTTCACTCTCCGTGCATGGTCATCGGTCCCGGCGGAATCTTCGACGGCCGCTGCCACATGCTGGGATCTTCGGAGACGGCTTCAACGGTAACAATCCCCATTCGCGCCGCCGGCAACGGTTGATACTCTAATAGATCTGGGTAATTGCAGGATCGGGCCTAGAAAGAATTCTGAGAATAGCAGAGCCTAGGATTTCACGGTGGGAGTATAGGAAACTCCCGCCGCTTTCTCTGCATCCTGAATTCCCGCCTCGATGTTCGATTCCCAATCAAGGTGGGGCACTTTGGAGACTTTCGCAGCTTTGTAATAAAGCAAGGCGTCTGAGGGGCGATTGAGCTGCTTCAGCGCGAGGCGCCCTGCGGATAGAAGCGCCAGAAGGGATTCCCGGTCGTTTGGATATGCCTGGGCCAGGCGCTCGTACTCAGACACGGCACGCTCGTAATTCTGCTGCCCCTCGGCAATGCGGCACAGTTCGAGCCACGTCGATGCAGGCATGCGATCCCCGCCGGCGTTGCTATATTCCTCGTAATCCTGCCAGGCTGACTCTCTGTCTTGCGCTTTGACGTGGAGCTGGCAGAGTTTGATCGTGGCTGCGAGGTGTGCTTGAATATCGTTCTTACGCCAATGCAATTGCCGCAATAGGGAATGAGCATCAATGGCGTCTGGTTTCGCAGCTATGTACTTCAGAAGAACGGTAATACCTTCGTTAAACTTTCCCTTCTCCATGCACTCTGCTCCGCGTACCACCGCTGGATCCGCGGTCCATCCAATTTTGTCTTCGATGACCTTGTTGGCCTGGTGTTCCAAGCCCGTCCCGGCGATGACCAGAGCGGCTAAAGCCCCGAAGATAAATCCTCCGACGTGAGCCCAGTGTGCTACTCCTGATGCCTGGCC
>QHZC01000600.1:0-5146 GCA_003224515.1 Acidobacteriota bacterium | reverse complement strand
AAAGCATTTCGATCTTCAGTTTGGGGAAGCGCATCAGAAAACCGCCCATGAGCGCGGCTACGGCACCCGAGGCCCCAAAGGCAGCCCCGAGACTAGAGGGGTTAAACAGGGCGTGGACCAGAGAAGCAGCGACTCCGGCGAGAAGATAGAAAATGGGGTAAATCACCCGACCCCATTGATCCTCGAGGATGAAGCCGGCAAGCCACAGAAACCACATGTTGCCGATGAGGTGGAGCCAACCGATATGCAGGAACATAGAGGTTAGGTATGAAATAGGCTTGGGATGAGCTGGCACAAACGCGTAGTTTTCCAGGATCGAAATCCTCTGCACCTCCGGAAAGCGTTGTGCGAGCCTATCCATTTCCGCCTGGAGCTGTTCTCGGTCATCGACGTCCCGGATTTGTGCGTCCCAATCATCTTCCGGCTTGCGTTTGCTTGAGGAGAGCTGCTGCCAGAACGCTTCGGGTGCCTTGCTCTTCACCTCGTCGACGAACTTCTCCACCTCTTCCGACATCTTCAATTCAGGGTGCTTCGCGGCGAGCACAAGGATGTGCATCCGCACTTCGCGGCGTTCGGGTTCTTGCTCTTCAATTTTCCAGTGCGTGCCGAGGAAGATGACTACGTTCAGCGCGATCAGCGCAAAGGTTACGACCGGCCAGCGGCGGCCCTCCATATTCTCATGGCGCAACGGAATCAGCATCGGGCAACCCCTTCCGATCAAAAAGAAAACGAGGAATGGCTCCGCCGAGTGTAGAAGGCGAATCCGCTACGGTGGAACTGGCCATTGGAGCAGGGTACGGCCAATTGATAAACGCCGAGGGGTTTCCTTTGCGATCGGCATTTCGAAGCGTCGGTTCGAACCAACCCGCTCTGAAGACTCTCAGGAAACGCGGCGGGGCTCGGTCAGGTTGACACCTTTAAAAGCGGCGTCTATCGTTTGGAAGAGTCGTTGACGAGGGTTTGCGAATGAAGATTCTCGTGCTGGGGGGCGGTGGACGCGAACACGCGCTGGTGTGGGCGCTAAAACAGAGCCCGCGCGTGGAAAAAATATGGTGCGCCCCCGGGAATGGCGGCATCCGGACCGAAGCGGAGTGCGTGGCCACGGACGCCGCTGACGTTAGGGCGATCATCGCGCTTGCGGAAAAGATTCGACCCGATCTGACCGTCGTAGGCCCGGAACTGCCCCTGGTGAACGGGATAGCGGATGCGTTTCGACTGCGGAATTGGGCCATTGTGGGGCCTTCTCAGCAGGCCGCACAACTCGAAGGAAGCAAGATTTTCTCGAAAGAATTTCTGGAGCGCCACCGCATTCCCACTGCAAAGATTTACGGCACATATGACTCATCCGCAGAAGTCTACGGCGCGCTAAGCTCCGTGGCTTGGCCCGTGGTGATCAAGGCGGACGGGTTGTGTGCCGGCAAAGGTGTTTTTCTGGCGCCGGACTTCGCTCGAGCGAAGGACTTCGTCGAACGCGTGATGGAAAAGAACGAACTCGGGCCGGGCGGAAGGCGAACCCTTCTGGAGGAGACCCTGGAAGGCGAAGAGCTATCGTTCATCATTCTCACCGATGGAAACCGCTATGCGCCACTACTACCGACACGCGATCACAAGCGAGTCTTCGATCGAAACCAAGGCCCGAACACCGGGGGCATGGGGGCGTACTCAACCGATGAATTGCTGCCGGATGATCTTCTAGAAACCATCCGTTTATCGGCTTGATGCTGACGAACTCCGGACCAAAAGTCCTGGAGTTCAACTGCCGGTTGGGGGACCCCGAAGCGCAAGCGATTCTGGCGCGCCTGGAATTTGACTTGGCCGAAGTTCTCAGCGATGTTGCTGAAGGGCGCCTCGACCCGTCAAAGCTGCACTGGAAGCCCGGAGCTAGCGCCTGCGTGGTTCTGACTTCGGGCGGCTACCCTGGCGAGTTTCAGTACAGCAAGCGAATCGAAGGCCTAACCGCCGCAGAACAGATTACCGGTGTTAAAGTGCTGCACGCCGGAACGAAACTCGCTGGGCAAGCGCTGGTCACGAATGGCGGGCGGGTGCTGGGGGTTACGGCGGCCGCTGCGTCACTCGAGGCCGCTTTGGCCTCCGCTTATGAAGCTGCTTCAAGAATCCATTTTGAAGGAATGCACTACAGAAAAGACATCGGAACTCACGCGACGCAACTGAAAGCCGCAGGAGATTAGAGGCCATGGCGCGAGTGCAAAATCTTTTCCGAGCTTCGAAGAAGCACCTCCCGATGGAGGAACTCTCTGAAGTCCGTGCCGTGGTCGACACCGGGTTTGAAGGCTGTGCTCACGCGCGGTCCGGGCGAAAGCGCCAGGTTTTGCTCGTGGATCGTGAAACCTTGGAGGCCATGGACCTCACACCGGGAATTATCCGCGAGAACATCACCACCGATGGGCTAAACGTGAATAGCCTCGAGATTGGCCAACTTCTCCGCGCCGGCGAAGCACGACTGGAAGTCAGTGCGATATGTGCCGCTTGTGATCAGATGGAGGCCATTCGTCCCGGACTTCAGAAAGAACTGTGGGGACGGCGGGGCATGCTGTGCCGCGTGCTGCAGGGTGGAGTGATCCGCCTCGGCGATTCCATCGAAAAGCTCTCCTGACCTGACAATTAGGGTTTGGGAGCTCGCCGCAGCGTCGGCGCCTCCGGCGGGCGGTTCTTGTCTTCCTGCACTTTTTCGACGGGTTCCACGGGCGGAACCATCCATTCAAAGCCGTGCCGCTCGTCCATCGTGCCAAGAACAAACGTTCGATTCCCGGCGATCAAAGGCAGCACTGCGCGCATGAAATCAGCGGAATCGATGGGACCAGCCTTCTGCGCCTGGCCGCGATTGATGTTTTCCAGAACTCTGGCAAAGCGCGCCTCACCGGACCCGAGATGGGTGATGTGCGGGTCGTTGCCCTGGATCTGCTCGGCCAACGTGGGGCCTTTCGCGTCCTGAGGATAACGGCTCTCCACAATAGTGCGCGGGGCATGTTTTTCCGGCGGGTACAGCTGTGTGAAGCGCGGCCGCTGGACCCGCGTCTGCCAATAGTCGCCACGCGTGGCGACTTGCTCCTGCTCGATACGATACTCCACGACCCACACCTCAGGGCCGTAATCGTTGGGAGCGTAACCAATGATCACGATCTGAAAGATTGGATCATCGGAAGAGAATTCAAGTTTGTGATGGAGTTGAGCGACGAGCGGGCGAAGCTTCTCGAGGAAAGCGATGCCGATAGTCTCCAAGTCCGTCTCGCCCTCGCCGGGAGCAGACTGGTAACGAGGGTCGCCCCGGCCGATACGGTGAAAATTACGGTCCAGCCGAATGGGCTTAGGATCGGCAGGAATGCGCCATTCCGAAGCTCCGAAAAGCACCCCGATGTGCGTGGCGTCCAGGTCCATCACCCGCGGGGGAATGGAATTTCGCTCCACCGGTTGATCGATGGCCGCAAAAACGATGACGTCCTTGGCCACGTGAACGATGGCGCGGCCGCCGGCGAGATTGGCGACGATTTCGTCCTCGTGCTGTTCCTGGGCAAGAGCTTCAAACAGGGACAGGCATAGCATGCCGCACAAAACAAAGAGTGTGATTCGCGGGGAAAAAACCGCGGGGCATAGAGAGACCCTCTGACGGTGCCCCGGCATGACCTGTCGGGACCCCGCCGGTCATGAAGGTTTTCTAACAAGCTTCACGCCACACCACTCGTCCGGGCAACAGCAGACCACTGGCCTCCACACTATCACACCGAGAAGCCGCAGACGGAACTGCGATGTCCCCAGCGCGGCGCAAAGTTCGTTCTTTATCAGTACTGCATTTCTGTGGTCATCCTCACGTTCCGGCGACCTTCGGATATCTATTTCATCCGACCGGGCGAAAATGCGCTCGTAAAGGGCCTACCATTCACGCTGTTGTCGCTGGTTGCCGGCTGGGGGATCCCGTGGGGGCCGATTTACCAATCTGAGCCGCAAAGCCCCGGCGTTCAGGCCGGGGATATAAGGCTTGTTTTCTCTTTTGCTCCACCCTAGAATCTATCCGTCCAAAAGACCTAGGGCCGGACAGGCCCGATGTGAAGCCTGTGGAGATGCGGCGCGGTAAGGCCGATCGATGAAGCAGGAACCCGCCGAAGAGCCCGGACCAACATCCGGCTCCGTAGGAATCCTCGCCGCTTGCGGCGGGGAGGATGTCAAACCATGCCATCCGTTTATTATTAGAACAATTCCGGCGGCGGCAAAGACGTCACACAAGCGGTGGTCAATTCGCTGCGGGCCCAAGCCGCCGAGACCGAGGCTGGTTCGCCCATTCCCGCCAAGAACGGAATGCGCGGAGTTCCGCCGGACCGCCACATCGAGTAAACTGTGGGTCTGACATCGTAATAAATGGCGGACGGAACATGGGACTCAGAAAACCGAAAAACATCAAACACAACGGAAAAGCGCTCGTGGATATTCTCGAAGCGCACGAGCGCTTTTTCAGTGGCAAAGACGGCGGAGTTCGCGCCGACCTGTCCGGTGCGAATCTGTCCCGCGCGGACCTAAGCGGGGCAAATCTGAGCGGGACAATCCTTCGCAACGCCAACCTCGAAGGCACGGACCTGCGCAAGGCAAAACTTCCCGGCGCCGATCTCTCTGGCGCAAACCTGCGAAAAGCCGATCTCCGCAACACGGACATGACCGAAGCCATTCTTCCTGGCGCCGATTTGACCGAAGCGCAGGCCAGCGGCGTGGAATTCTTTCGTTGCGACCTTTCAAATGTGAACTTCCAGCGCGCTCATCTGCGTAATGTGAATCTGCGTTTGGCAAATGTGAACGGCACAAAGTTTTCTGGCGCCGATATGGGTGTGGCCATCCTGCGGGAGACGGATTTGACCGGCGC
This sequence comes from Acidobacteriota bacterium, assembly GCA_003224515.1. Taxonomy (GTDB): domain Bacteria; phylum Acidobacteriota; class Terriglobia; order Acidiferrales; family UBA7541; genus Acidiferrum. Next base: position 279 of record QHZC01000600.1, on the reverse strand, counting down.
GGACCTTTCCGGCGTCGACCTATCCACCGCGCTGCTCCCCCGAGGCTTCGCCCTGCCGCAAGCCGCCAAGCAGAGCGCTTAGGCCTAGTGACGATTTCGAACGCTCGTGAATAGCAATCCGCGTTTTGGCATGGTAGCCTCTCGCGGAAGAAAACGAACCACTTCGTGAGTCCTGTGGCCACCCCTGTCACCCAACTCGAGCGCTCGGCCGTACGCGAACGCGTGCTGGATGTGATCCGCGGTCTGCTCGATGAACTGGGCAGCCAGGGTGCCTTGCCC
>QHZC01000603.1 GCA_003224515.1 Acidobacteriota bacterium | reverse complement strand
AGACCACCACTCTTATTCACGTCGCCGTTTTCGTTGGCATCCAACTCGCCGTTGGAGATGCTCCCGCTTCCGCTGGCGGCAAACGCGCCTACCATGGCGAATCTGCTTCGAATGCTGGTGATAAGAGTGCTCGTCGTATCTGTACCAAACGCGTAGTTGCCGTTAATTCGGGACGTCGAGAACGCACTGGGATCCTGCTTCTCTAAGACCCCCGACCCCAGGGTTCCTGTATTATCAAACTCGATGAACCAACCCTTGCTGGCCACACCCGAGTTGATCACCCCGAGGGCAAAGCGGTAGATCGATGTCCCAGCGGAAGTGGCGATGGTCATGCAACCCCGGTTGTCTCCTCCTACTGAATACGAGCTGCTCGCACTATTTATAGAAACGGCCGTTTGAACACCTATGCTGCTGTTGACGTCTTCTACGCCCACGGCGCGGGCAATGTGTCCCGCACCGTCGGCATCGAACATGCCGCCCAGCGTCACCGCCCCGTTTGCAGCGAAACCTTGCATCGTGAATGCGTACTGGCCGTTCAAGAGTGACTCGCGACCAGATCCACAAGCTGTGGCGGAAGCATTGATCGTGATGCTCAGATTCTGCAGAGCGGACTGAGCGCCCGCGCTGCTCGAGTCCGTAGCCTTTACCGTGAATCCGCTGGTACCGCTCGGTCCCGCCGGCGTGCCCGTGATGTGACCCGACGAATCCATACTTAACCCCGCGGCTAGGCTTCCGCTGCTGACCGTCAGCGTCACCGTCCCGGCGCCTCCCGAGGTTGCCACCGTCTGGCTGTACACCGTGCCTTGTGTCCCTGCTGGAAGCGAAGTCGTGGTCACGGACGGAAGGGGCGTGACGTTGATGGTTACCGACACGAACTTTGTGGAATCGAACGCGGAGGTAGCAGTGACTGTTGCGGTTCCCGCATTGCCGGACGTGGGCGCGTTATAAATAACGGCGGTTGGCGTCTGTCCTGAAAGGGAGCCTGCACCACTTAGCGCCCAAGTGACTCCCTTACCTGACTTGTCGTTCGTAATCGACGCGTTAAGACTCACGCTCTGCCCGAAGTCGATGGCTTGAGCACTGCCCGGCGTCAAAGTGACTCCAGAAGGTGGATTCGGTGGATCTGGTTTCAGTCCAGTGGAGCATCCCCCCAATAGGCCAACTAGCATAAGCAACAGGCACACGAACGATACTTTCATGACCTTTCCCCTCGGCGGTCGAGTTCTTCGATGGTTTTTCTTGGACTAACCGCGCCCTCGGACGGGATGAGGGCACAACAGTGTCCATGAGCTGGTTTGAGCTACGCCACTATCTAAGGGCTGGGTGAAGTCGAAAAAATAGCCTGGACCGGAAGAAACTCGATTCTATCCCAGGCTTGAGAGAAGATGGAACAGTATTTCCTGCAGAAAAGCAACGCGCTACCATCCCTCCAAAAATGAAGGGCCGGAAGCAACCAAACAGTACCGTGTTGCGCGTTAAGCATCAATTTGGACGCTCCTGTGTTGTCCCTTTGGTTGAGGTCGTGCGCTTATGCCTGCGGGATGAGAACTCCACGACATCCAGCACCAATTTCTCATCCTGTTGTACCCGGGTCAGATTGTAGTCGTAACGGTACAGTACGGGCCAACGGGTCCCTGAAAGCAAGAAGTCTAGATTCTGGAAAGAGCAAAAGGTGTAAACCGCGCCTCGGCATCTCTTAGGAGACGGCGAGGATGAGCAGGGTGGCGTCATCGTGACAGTTGGAGCGAGTGAAATGTGTCAAAGCGTTGAGGATTTTATTCTTGATTTCGGCGGGAGTTGAAGTGCGATTGGCTTCCAAGAGTTCGAGGAGGCGCTGCTCGCCGAATTCTTCGCCAGTGTTGCTTGCTTCCGTTACGCCGTCGCTAAAAAGAACGAGGCGATCGCTAGGTTGCAAATGAATGATGCCTGACGCAAACGTTTGATCGCAGAAGACGCCGAGGACGCAGCCACCTTCCTTTAAGCGGTGATGCGATCCATCGCGATGCAGGACAATCGGCGGATTGTGGCCGGCGTTCACGTAACTTAACCGCCGGGCGGGGCCGTCCCGTTGGGCGTAGAAAAACGTGACGAACCGATGCCCCTCCATATTCCGGTGTAGCAGGGTATTCAGGCGGAGGCTCGTTTGGGGGCAAAGACCGCCCGGCTAATCCGCGGACGGCGGCTTGAACGTTTGACATCAAGAGCGCTGCGGAAAATCCTTTGCCCGCAACGTCGGCAATACAAAGCCCCATCGCATCGGCGTCAAAGGGAAGAACATCGAAATAGTCGCCACCGACAACGCGCTCGGATTGCCACGCGCTGGCGATCTCGTACCCGGGGAGTTGTGGGATTTCTTTGGGGAGCAATCCCTTGGATTGAACGCGCCTTGGAAATTTCCTGCTCGTGCTCTTGGAGCTGGAGGGCGATCTCCCCGTAATACAGGAATTGTACGCCGACTCCTGACATCCCCGTTTGCAAACCCATTCGGGCGCACGTGCGCAACCCGGCCAGTGAAGCGCCTCTCGTTCACCACGTTCCCGCTAATCTCCTTTGGCATTTGAAGAAGGACTTGAACGAGCTCTCCCTAGCAGAGGGGAAGATCCGTTGTAAAGTAAACGCCGCGACTTGAGATGTTCACGGCTTTAACCGCCCGCGCAGCCAGAGAGGGCGCCTTAATGCGTTGAAGCTGCAATGGGACATCCAGAATGAACCGGCGCGCGGTTCGACGCTCGGATACCGACATGTCTTTGTTCCCTTCGGACCTGTGAGGGGCAAGCCGGCGTGAAAAATCAGGAGGGCCAGAGTGAGTTTCCCGAATGGCGCGAACAAGGTCAAGCTCATTTTTCATCACGGATGGTTCGGATGCCCTCATCGACACGATCAAGGATGACGCGAGTTCGCTAAGTCTATTTTCATAGCAGATCATCACGGAATTGGCGTTTAGTGAAAACATCATTCGGGTTGTAACGGTGCGTGCGTGGAAACCAGGAGAGCGCGTGATCGTGAAGTCCTACCACGGCAGCATCCAATCGCGGGCAAGGGTAATTTATTGTCATCATTTGGCGAAGGCACGATACGCCGTGGGGTTGGAGCTACATTCAGCGGTTGGGACGTGGGTGGACGTTTCGCAACCACCAAGGGCGGGAGTCTAGCCCAACCTCCGGCGACCTCGGGAGGGGAAGCAGGATTCGAACGGTTCGGTTCGTCCAGGAAATGACCAATGCCCACCGCGATTCACAAATCCCTCACCAGATGTTCGGGACGAGCAGAGGGCATGATCTCCAAAACCTACGCAGGGTGATCGCCGCAGGGACCCTACGAAAGTTCGTCATTATTTCTGCGGCTCGAATTGCATTGGGGGCATCTCCACAGCCGGAAGCTCCTCTGCGCCGGCAGAACCTCAGCAAGGTACATGGGCAGCCCATCTTGCGAGCACCAGACCTCAGGCAGCAGGTCTCGGTCGGCCCCATTCCCGTTGCGGGTGACGACGAAGTATCCGCGTGAGCCATTGTAGTGGACAAGGCAATCAGGTTCCGGACAGGCATACACAAGAGTCTGCGCTAGCTCGCTCCCGGTATGCAGAGGAATTTGGGTAAGCCTCATCTCAAGATGATGCTCGTGACAGAGCGGTTGAAGCGCCCTGTTCCTCTCCAAAGCCGGCATACTGTGTGCTCCGAAACACCTCAGAAGGGGCTTTTCTGAGGGACCCTGGGCCAGAGAGGCAGATTGCGTCTTGCCAGTATTCCTTTCCATAAATCACCTCGGAATTGTGCATCCAGCTTCGGAATTGAGGTGACGGCAAAAAGCATGCCAATCCAGGAGT
>QHZC01000111.1:6735-7079 GCA_003224515.1 Acidobacteriota bacterium | reverse complement strand
AAGTAATGGCCATATCTCCGGGCAATCCCTCACTCCAAACGCGTAGGGTTCTGCCATGTTGAAAAAAAGCAATCTCGAGGTCCTGGCTTTCCCGGATTTCTTTCCTGACCAGGGCGGACGGCCATCCAGGTGGACGGCCACACATCGGTGGCATTCTGACGGCGGCACCAAGTCAGAGATCCATGAAGCGATCGCACCAGGGGCACTTGCCGCTCTTTTCAAGAAATAATTGAGGCGGAATTCTGCTGATTCCCTTTCGCTGATTCAGCGCCGCAAGGTTAAGCGCTTTACAAACTCCCGCTCAAAACGTACATTGGCGCGGCGTGCCCGCGGGGCAAGCGAAT
>QHZC01000111.1:0-6538 GCA_003224515.1 Acidobacteriota bacterium | reverse complement strand
CGACATTGACCACAAAACTCTGGGGTTGGAACCAAAAGTCCGCACCGCAAAAAAACGCAGCTACGACCAGACCGTGGGGCCTCCGGTTCGTCAGAAGTTCGCCAGGATTCGCGAGAACTACAATGAATTGCGCCTCGAAATGGAAGGCGGCTACGCCGTTGTCTTTCGCGCTTACAACGAAGGCGCCGCATACCGATTCGAAACATCGCTTCCTCAGCAGCAGGTAAAAGTCTACGGCGAAGAAGTGAAGTTCAATTTCCCCGGAGATTCCATCGTTTATTATCCGCAGGAAGACAGCATGTTTTCGCACAACGAGCGGATGTATGTTCCGCAACATTTGCGCGAAATCGATCCAGCGTTTATCGCCACCATGCCTGTAGTTGCCGATGCCGGAGAAGGCGCCAAGGTCGCGATCGCGGAGTCCGATGTCGAAGATTATCCGGGAATGTGGCTGCGCGGCACCGGCGGACCCGGACTTGCCGGTACGTTTCCTCCCTACCCGCTAAAAGAAAAGCTGGAAAGAGACCGCGATTTCAGAGTCGTTGAAGCCGCCGATTACCTCGCGGTTACCTCCGGCACGCGCACTTTTCCCTGGCGGCTCATGGGCATCGTGGGGAAGGACGCGGACTTGCTGACAAACCAGCTCGTGTGGCTGTTGGCAAAGCCATCGCAATTCGAAGACACTTCATGGATCAAGCCAGGCAAGGTCGCGTGGGACTGGTGGAACTACAACAACGTCTACGATGTGGATTTTAAGGCCGGAGTGAACACAGCGACCTACAAGTATTACATCGACTTCGCCGCGAAATATGGCCTCCAGTACATCATCTTGGACGAAGGCTGGTACAAGCTCGGGAACGTGCTGGAAGTCGTTCCCGAAATCAATATGGAGGAATTGACCTCTTACGCCAAAGAAAAAAACGTAGGAATTATTCTTTGGGTGGTCTGGAAGTCGCTCGACGATCAATTGATCCCCGCTCTCGATCAATACGCCAAGTGGGGGGTCCAGGGTATCAAAGTAGATTTCATGCAGCGCGACGATCAGTTGCTGATCAACTTCTACCACAAAGTCAGCCGCGAAGCGGCGAAGCGCAAAATGCTGGTCGATTTTCATGGCGGGCAGAAACAAATCACCATGACCCGAACGTGGCCCAACATGATCAGTGGCGAAGGAGTTCGCGGAATGGAATGGAGCAAATGGAGCGCGGAGTCGGAGCCGAAACACAACGTCACGCTTCCTTTTACAAGAATGTTTCTTGGCCCCATGGACTACACGCCCGGAGCAATGCGGAACGCCACAAAAACTACTTTCTCAGCAATCCACCAGCAGCCGATGGCGCTGGGCACACGCTGCCACCAGCTCGCCATGTATGTGGTATTCGAAAGCCCATTGCAGATGCTTTCCGACAGCCCTTCGAATTACTTGCGCGAACCGGAGGCGATGCAGTTTCTTGCCCCCGTTCCATCCGTCTGGGATGACACCAAAGTCCTGGATGGCCGCATCGCCAAATACGTTGTGGTGGCGAGAAGAAACGGCAACGACTGGTATGTAGGGGCGATGACCGACTGGACGGCGCGCGAACTGGAAGTTGATTTTTCCTTTTTGCCTGAAGGCAATTTTTCGATGGAGGTCTATCAGGACGGAGTGAATGCCGACCGCATGGCCAGTGATTACAAGAAAATAAAAATGCAGGTCAACAAATCCACGAAACTGAGAATCAAATTGGCGCCCGGCGGCGGATGGGCAGCGCGCATCCATCCGTAGCAGATCGCGGATCACCGCCGGAACGTGAGAAAACGCAGGAAGTCGCCATCAATGTCGCGGTTCCTTGCTCTGTGGATTCGCGGTCGCCGCCGGGCGCGCGCCAAACATCGCTCGCGCCCCCAGAAAGAGCATGACGGCGCCGAACACCAGCAAAACTACACCCCGGACCAGGTTGATATTCAGTCCCCAGCGATTGCGCGCACAGCGCAGGGTTGCTGAACACACCGAAAACGATCAGCATGATTCCGAAGATGGTGAAGATCATTCCGATTGCTAAACGAATATCCGGCGAGGAAAAAATCCGCGCTGGTCTTCATGTAGCGCTTGAGGGCTGCGCCAATGCCAAGGACCAACGCGAAGTACACGGCCATGATGACCCAGTCGATGGTGGTTAATCCCATTCGTCCCATCTCCTCAAACTCAACTGCGCAAAACTGAAGTGCTCGCGGCAACCGACAGAGAAAGACTCAGATAAAAAGTTTGCTGGCTACTCGAATTGCTTTCTGAACTGAGCGAATTGTTGTCTCAGGTCCGCGATCTCCCTTTGAAGGTCTGCGGCGTCATTGCGAAGTGCGGCGACTTCCTTATCCAGATGAGCAATGCGTTCCCCGTCGACGGACGTGGAAGTGAGCGGCGGCTCCGCTACTGACTTTGCATCCCACTCCTCCACGTCGCCGGACAAAAGATGTGCATAGCGGGCCTCCTTTGTGCCGGGCTGCCGGGGAAGAACTTTGACGAGCGAGGGCTCGCGCCTCATCAGGTGCTGCAGGCTGGATTGCACGGCGCCCAAGTCGTCGAACTGGTGCATGCGTTCGGTACGGCCACGGAGCTCGCCGGGCGTTTGCGGGCCGCGCAGCAACAAGACACAGAGGATAGCGATCTCATGACGATAGAAGTTGAAGGCTTCCTGGAGGCGGTGCTGGTACTTGGTCACGCGGCTGTCCGCGGCGCTGACATAGCGAACAAGGGATTGTCCGTCCAGAGAATGCAGGGCCTGGCGAACGGCTGCTTCGTCGAGATTCATGATGGGATCGCGATTCGATTTCTGGTTGCAGGCGTTGACGAGGGCGTTCAGGGAGAGCGGGTAGTATTCGGGGGTGGTGATTTCTTTTTCGATCAGGGAGCCCAGGACTCGGCATTGGACTTCGTTCAGGAGGATGTTCACAGCTGAGATGATACAACGATTGGGGGCCGCTCTGCTCCGCTCAGGGCGAGCCGGAGACCGGCGCGGGGAGTATCCGGCGAGAGTCGAAAGCCGTAGCCTTTAGAAAATCAAATCGGAAAGGTTAGGCCGCGTACTCTAAGAGCCTCTCCCACCTGCCCACGCGATTTATGTGCGTGCCGGAGCGACCAGGCCCGCGCACAGAATACCAAGCTGGACTGAAGTCCGGCCCTACACAATCCCGGAGGGAGGGGAGCGAAGGAAAAAGCAGATCTCTCGCTGCACTCGGGATTACACCGGGGGAGGTGAGGCCCACGCAGTGCCCACTCAGAGATTTCCTTTGAAGATAGAAAATGAGTAGAGTAGCGTCTCGCGTCGAGGGCATGGCGGCTGAGAAACATGGATACAGGCACACTGACAAGCTACGCGGGGCTCGCTGGCAAAACGGTCTTCATCACCGGTGGAGGGAGCGGTATCGGTGCGGCGTTCACGCGCGCGTTCGCCGGGCAGGGGGCTCGCGTCGCTTTCGTAGATATTGCTGAGGAAGAGAGCCGGGCGCTGACCTCGCAGATTCAGAAAGAGACGGGGACGGCGCCGTTCTTCATCGCCTGCGACCTCCGCGACATCGCCGCGCTGCAGGCCGCTATCGAAAAAATCCGCTTCGAGTTGGGCGACGTCGGAGTGCTCATCAACAATGCCGGGAACGACGACCGGCACACGCTAGACCAAGTCACCCCGGCGTACTGGGATGACCGCATCGAGGTAAACTTACGGCACATGTTCTTTGCCGCGCAAGCCGTTGCGCCGCAGATGAAGCGACTCGGCGGAGGCACCATTATTAATCTTGGTTCCATTATTTGGAGGCTCAAGCAAACGGGCCTCCCCGTATACAACGTTACCAAAGCTTCTATCAACGGATTGACTCGGGTTCTGGCTCGCGAATTTGGCCCCTTTGGCATACGGGTAAACACCATTTCGCCCGGAGCTATTTGGACTGAGCGGCAAATCAAATTGTGGTATACGCCGGAGTTTGAGAGCGAAGTTCTGGCCGGTCAATGCATGAAGATGCGCGTGCTTCCGAGTGACGTCGCGAACATGGCGCTGTTCCTGGCTTCGGACGCGGCGGAAAAATGCACGGCGCAGGACTTCATCGTCGATGCAGGGTGGAGTTGAGGGAACTATGCGAACCATCAAAGGACCGGCGATATTTCTGGCGCAGTTCGCTGGCGATGTTGCCCCGTTCAACACTGATCGAGGCCTATCAGCACGAGTACTATTCCATGGACCTTCCTGATCCAGTAGAAGCGATCAAATTCCGGCTGGAACAAGAAGGGAAAGATTCCCGCGCGTTGATCGGAGTGATCGGCCAGCGCACACGGGTCTACGAAGTGCTCCGAGGCAAGCGCTCGCTGTCGCTCAATATGATCCGCGCTGCACGACAGGTTTGGCATCCAGCAAATGTGCTGATTCAGCCCGGGCGTAATCGGAGAAAATCCGCAGGGGCGCCGTGGTTCGCGCCGCCTCAGAAATTCAGTCGTGAAGAAGTCGGCGTAGAAGATCGGAGGGTGGTTCCCAAAAGCACTGTCCAATGCGGCACCCGAGATCGACTCGTCGCGTTAAGGGTGCTCCGCGAACCTTCCCAAACGCTGATGGACGCGAATCGCTGAATGCCTCCCCCCGCTGAGCGCACCCTGGCTCTGGGGGAAGCGACACGTTTCCCGGAACGCACATCTCACAAACCACCTTATGTCCTTTTGGACAAGATTATGGACGCAACTACTACGATTAATATGGCAATACCTGCAACTAGCGACACCCAAAATGCAACCCAGCTTGTGCGATACCAGTGGCTACCTGGGGGCCAACCTCCTGGAACGAACGAGTTCTGGGGCAAAATAGCCCTAAGAGCAAAAGCCAACGCTATGAACGCTGCCGCCAAAATCAACAAGATGGTTTTTCCTCTGCCCATCTGTTCTCTCCTACCGTTTGGTTCCTAATTGCAGGGAAGGGATGTGCTCGAGAAGACGCCATGCGTCGCCGGAAAACAAATCGAGAACATCCCAGTTCTGACCTTGAGCCAGCCGGTAATAAGTAAGTTTGTGGCCACGGAGCTTGCACTGTTACCACATCAGGCCCGCAAATATGCGGCGAAGTGGGACAAAACACATTATAGTTACGAACGCACACCTCGGAAGAAAAGCTAACGGATAATATGCCGACGGTGTCTTCCTGGAGCTCTTTGACGTTGATTTTTGGCAGACCTCCTGCAGGCTTGAAAGCTGCCATCGGTGCGCCAGCTGGAAGCGGTGCCATGATTCGGATAAGAGGTAAACGTGGGGCCGACCACGTACCCACCGGACTGGCGCTGAAGTTAAAGAGTTCAGCGACAATGTTCCCGTGATTGTTGTCTGGGACGAGTTCCAAGCTGGCCTGGTGAAGGTCCGCAGGGAGGAGACCTGATTTCTGTTGCGTAGTGAGGTCGACGATCCGCGACTCTCCAGCCCCGAGAGCGATCGGGGCGAGGGCGATTGTCCGTACTGACCCGTCCTTTAAGAATTTGATTGTAGGCGTAACGTTTATTAAAGCGGAGTCGATGTTCCGCACTGCCGCGACCGACCTGAAGACATTGGATGCTTCCATTCGCCCTCCCCCCCACGGTTGGGTTTCTGACAGAAGATTTGCTTTGAGGTGGAAAATGAGTAGAGTAGCGTGTCGCGGAGAAGTCGTGGCGGAGGCAGAGCGTCTCGGCGGGTGAGGGGATTCGTGTTGACGGGGGACGGTTCGGCGCACAGATACATAGGGGAGGCAGGGCCTCTGAGTGGGGCGAGGGGATTCGTGTTAGAGGCAGGCGAACGGCTTCAGTGCGCGGCGAGGATTCATCGCGCAAAGATCGCGCGATGGAGAAAAGGTTGGCTGTGCCACGCAGCAGGAATAATGCTGGCCCAGGAATTCACCGTAATGGCGAAGTGGAGTAGAGGGAACGATGAGGACGATCAAGGGGCCGGCGATATTTTTGGCGCAGTTTGCGGGGGATGCAGCGCCGTTCAGCAGTTTGAAGAGTATCGCGGCGTGGGCGGCCAAGCTGGGCTACAAGGGCGTGCAAATTCCGTCGTGGGATGCGCGGCTGTTTGATTTGAAGCGAGCGGCGGAGAGCAAGAGCTATTGCGAGGAGATCCGTGCCATTGCGGCAGGTTGCGGATTGGAGATTACGGAGCTTTCGACGCATCTGCAGGGACAATTGGTGGCGGTGCATCCTGCTTATGATGCGGCGTTCGACGGATTTGCGCCGGAGAAGATGCGAGGGAATCCGAAAGCGAGGCAAGCCTGGGCGGTTGAGCAATTATTGTTTGCGGCGAAAGCGTCCGCCAATCTGGGACTTACGGCGCATGTTTCCTTCTCGGGAGCACTGGCTTGGCCGTACTTTTATCCCTGGCCGCAAAGGCCCGCGGGACTGATTGAAACTGCTTTTGACGAGCTGGCAAAGCGCTGGCGTCCCATCCTGGATGCATTCGATAAGGCGGGAGTGGATCTATGCTTTGAGATTCATCCGGGCGAGGATTTGCATGACGGGGTCACGTTTGAAATGTTTCTGGAGCGGGTGGGCAATCATA
>QHZC01000601.1:6058-9620 GCA_003224515.1 Acidobacteriota bacterium | reverse complement strand
CGCCAGGTCAGAACGAAGCCGAATCCCGCTATGTTGCGGCGCCCTGCGACACTCCGATGTACTTGTTCCAAGTAATCGCGTGCTGCCGGATTGCGAGCATCGCCGGTGCTGCGCCAAGTCATCTGCATCACGGCCAATTCAGGTGTGAGAAAGCGGATCTTCTTGGGAGTGATTTCTTCGTGGCTCTGGCCGAACCGAGGCGCTCATTGAGCCCGCTGCGAGGGATAAACAAACGGCTATCAAGTTTCTTGCCAATTCTTTTGACATGTGCGCCAAAGAGATTGATGCCATGCCATCTTGATCTTCCTCGTGCTGGCCTTTTACCGGCTGCTTAAGGGAGTGACCGATCCGGTGTGGTTCTTCATAACGGACTGGTTCCCGATCTACCTTGTGGCTAAGGGCATTTCACTGAAGGGCGGGCTCATCGCGGTGTGGATTCCTTTTCTTGCCGCTGACTTGGGCAATTTCTTCGGAGGCGCTGCTTCCGGCTATTTAGTACGGCGAGGTTGGCCGCTGGGCGCCGCGTGCAAGGCCTTGGTTGTATTTGGCGGCATAGGCGTGATGTCCCTTATTCCCACCATCTTTACGGTGAAGCTCTACCTCATCACTCTGCTCTTCGGTTTGGCAACGTTTGCATATGGGGCTTTTTCGACGATCGCGAATGTCCTCCCGGCAGATTTGTTCAAGAGTGATTCCGTCGCGTCTGTGAGCGGCCTCAGCGGAACGGCCGCGGGAATCGGCACCATCATCGCTTTCGAACTGATCGGCCGCTTTTCGGATGCGCGGCAAGCCGCCGGGGCTGATCCCCTTCCTTGGGATGATTCTCGTTCTGCTGCATGTGCGCAACACGCGTGCTACCGAGCAGGGGCTGGTTCGGCCAATTTGAGCAGCCTGTGCTATGTGCTGATCTGCAGCAGCCGCGCGGCGTTTTCGTAATAGACCTTCTTCAGAATTTGGTCCGGCAAACCGAGACCATAAATGCGCCAACGCCCCTGCGGCGGCACGCGTGAAGGCGCGTAGTCGAAGTATTCGTCGTCGGTTTCGAGGAAGCGGAAGTAGATGTGGCGTGTCCTTTCCATTCGGACTGGCATCTGTGCCGAACAGAATGCGATCTTGATATTTGTCGATGAATTTCCTGGCGTTGCGCGGCTGCCGTCCAAGCTCTCCGATTCGCGCGGCAATCTCCACGTGCATGTTCGGAAAGCGGTCCATGCATTCCGCGACGTATCCCAGGTTCTCAGCATTGTTGCCGACGTGCAGCACGATAAACTGGGTCTTGGGATGACTCGCGATCACGCGATTGCGCGCTTCCAAAATCTCCGCATTGCTGGGGAAATCGTGCCCATAAAACGACCAATCCGGATGCTCATTCAATTCCTCGAAGCGTTCGTTGAAGCGATCAATTGGAAGGAAGAATGCCTCTGGATCTGAGACGTGAATCGCCACAGGCATATTCAAGGAACCGCACGCTTCCCACATAGGATCGAAGCGCGGATCATCTACTTTCACCAGCGGACCTTCTGAAACCTTCTCGCGCAAATAGAGTCCGAGCGTCTTGAGGATTTTCAATCCGCGCGCGCCGGCCTGGTGCGCGCGAACGATCTGGTCGGCTTGAAATTGCGGGTAACCCGGTTCGTTGATCCGCTCCCACCAAGGCTCGGTAAAGGTCAAAAAGCGATCCGGGTAAGCCTTCGGAAATTTCTCGACGACCTCCTCGAGTCCTTTGCCCACTCCTCCCGTCAGGTTCACCATCATGCGGATATTCTTGCGATCCATCAGCGGCAACACGGCATTTGGCTCTGCCGAGTACCGCATGGCTTCGCCTATGCCCACTCCGTGAATTTGCTTGGCTTTGTGGGAAAGATGCGTATGAACGTCGATGAGCGGATGACGCGCGCGAGGCACTTTATTCTCGGGAACATGCAGCATGCTCCGCGGCTCGAAATCTTTGAGCCGCAGAGATTTGCCTGTGTCCTCGGGCAACCCTGGCTCGGCATTTCGGTGAGTCGCCGGGAATCGACCGGCCACGAAAACACTCGCCAAGTTTTGCAGCCAGCGCCTGCGACCTACCCCACTCATGAATTCTCCGGATCCAGCTGTTGCGCACCTCGAGTTCCGAGCGTGTGATCTCACGCGCTGGAATACTTGCGGCACAGCGTCTTGATTTTGTCCATCAATTTCGGCACGCCAGTCGCGGGATCCTCCTCGGCCTCGTATTCGCGGTCCAAATCAATCGGCCGCTTGGTAGCTGCAAAGACGTCGCGAATGTGCGTATGCGTCGCGTACGGTATGCACGCTTGTATGTCCGAATACATCTCGTCGTCCGTTTTGGCCTCGAAGTTGGAAATATCGAGATTGATTCCCGCATACGGCGAGTCCACGCGACGCAGAATTTCCAGAGCGGTCGAGGCTCGCACGGGGATGCCGGCATGCGTTTCGATCCCTAAGGTAATGCCTTTCTTGGCGGCGTAATCACACGCCGGTTTCCAGGTTTCCGCTATCCACTCGATTCCCTGTTTTTCCGTCGCGCCACTGGGGATCTGCCCGCCGAATACGCGCACGTGCGGCGCGCCCAGCAACTCGGCCGCGTCTACCCACTGCTGAATGTTGCGGACTTCCTCGGTGCGTTTGGCAGCGTCGGACCGGCACATCGCACTGCGAATGGCGATGCCGGAGAGAGCCATGCCGTTCCGGAAAGCCAGGTGCCGCAAGGAAGTCACGTACTCGGGCTCCGTTGATTTCAGCCAATAGGTGGTGATATCGACGCTGTACGACTGCAGCTCGACGGCTTTCTGAATGAAATCTTCCATGGTCATCGAGCCCGCTTTGAAATCCTTGAGGTAAGAATATGCGCAACAGCCGGGGAAGAGCCGCGCTTGTTTGTTCGGCTCGGGAACACTAGCGGCATTCGCCGAAATCGACACGCGACTCGATGTGGGTATTGCAACAGCTGCGGCGCCGGCAGCAGCGAGAAATTCACGGCGCAATAGGCCTTTGGTCATTCAAACCTCCACATTTGCCGGAAAACCCGTCGGCCTACCCTGTTGGGGCGTGGTCGAGAATGGCTTCCGCTTTCGGATCCCAATAAATCTTTTTGCTGGACCAGAAAGCCCGCATGGCCATCATGCAAGCGACGGAATGCGAGAATCCATGGTGCACGGTGGCATTTGGCTGCTTGCGGCTGCGCAGGCAATCGAGCCAGTTGCTCATGTGCGAAGGATCCTCGTCCCCGATAAATGTCGGCGGGAGCGAGGCGTCGCCTGCCAGCAGGACATCCTTCACGGGTCTGCGCTTGTCGACCGTGGGATCATCTTCGTGATTTCCTTTTTCTTCCACAATCTGCCAACGAGGGCTGCCTTCGCCACCGTGATTCATTAACGTGGCGCTCTTGCCCATGATCCTCGTAAAACTTGGCGAGTCATTCCCGAAACTCGTCGAATAGCTCACGAGCAATCCCCGGGAATAAGTGAACAGCGCCTGGAAAGTATCGGGATTCTCGCGACCGTCATGCCAGGCGAAAATGCCGCCGTTGGAGACGGCGGACTCCGGATAAGTCTCGTCC
>QHZC01000601.1:0-5980 GCA_003224515.1 Acidobacteriota bacterium | reverse complement strand
CTTGGTCATCAACCAAGCATGCCAGTCGGTATCCGCTTCACGGATCATCTTCACTTCGGGCCGCCCGCGCCAGCGAGGTCCGTGATAATTCCACTCGATTTCATACTTGGTGACTTCGCCCAGAACTTTGAAACGAATCTGGTCACGCACGGCAATCTGATACGGTTCGCTGCGATGCTGTGTGCCCACCTGAACGATGAGATTGCGGGCCAGTACGGCATCGCGAGCCGCTTTTACCTCTTCCAGCACGTTGCCCATGGGCTTTTCGACGTAGGCATCTTTGCCGGCTTCGGCGGTCATCTTCAGAATCGGCGAATGCGAATGCTCGGGAGTGGAGATCAGCACGGCATCCACATCCTTCAAGGCCAGCAACTCCTGGGGATGCTTGAGCGCACGAGGGGATTTGCCGTAATGCTTCTCATTGACGGAAACGGCGCGCTCTAGGTTATGGGCCCACAAATCGCAGACCGCGGTCATCTCGACGTTTTTTGTGTCCTTAAGGCGCACAACGATTCCATCGAGCTCACTGCCGCGATTACCGATACCGATATGGCCAAGCGAGATTCTGTCGTTCGCTCCAGCAATGCGCGAATAGGACAGCGCCGTGCTGCTCAGCGCCGCACCTCCGGCTGCCACAACCGCGCTCTTCTGTAGAAATTCTCTCCGATTGAGTTTGCTATCTGAGTTGTCCATGGGCTTCTCCTCTTCATTGCAATTCTTGAGACCGACCTCGCCGCAGTCCACCGAGGAAGCAACTCTATTTTACACGCGCCTCAATCCGGCAATCCCAACATCTTAACGAGCGTCCCGCCCATAATTGCGCGTCTGCTCCGGGACGTCGCAGGCCTCGAACATGTCGTGATATTGCTTGACCACAGACTCGATCTCGTTGAGATTCGTGTCTGATCCAAAAACGATTTTAATGAATGCGCTGAGATCGTTGTTTGGAGTTTTTACCGTCCATTCCGCGCTGTGCCATCCCGTCGCCGACCACCAGAAGATCTTCTGGAACTCTGCAAGGCGCGCGTACATTTTCGTCAACGTCGAACCGCTGAGGTCGAAAAATACGTTGGGATTCCAGCGTGCGATTTCCGCCGCCCATTCATATTCCGGATTGCCGCAGTGCGCGCCGAGAACGGTGATCTTCGGGAACCGCCGCGCAATCTCTTCGAGGTAAATCGGGCGCATTCGGCCGGAAGCCACATCCTCCGGCTCGTCGAAATTTCTGCGTAGGACGATGCCGGTGTGAAATAAGACGATCCATCCATAACGATTGGCCAGCTCATAGACTGGAAAGTAGGATGGATCGTTGTACGGTTTCTTGACGAACTCCAGCTCGCCCAGGCCGCGATAGCCCATACCGTGCAGCTCCTCGACTTGCTTGACGACGTCGGGCGCATCCAGATCGACAAAGCCGAAGGGGATGATTTGCGTGGAGTGCTGCTTTGCCGCATCGGCAACGATTTTGCGATTCGCAAAGGGAGTGAGCATGCACGCCGTGAGATTCAGGCGGTCTGAGAGCTTCAGGAAATCCGCGATGAAATTAGGGTTCTTTTCGTCAAAATGCACGTGCATATCGATTATGCGATTCTTGGACGTGACCGATGCGCCTTGATCGGCGTCAGAGGTATGAGACGGAAGCGCGTTGGCGAGACTCCATGCGCCGGGCACACTCGCGGCCGCTGCGCCCAGGAACTTTCGCCGTGATACATGGTTGCTCATTTCCCTTCCCCAATTCTGCGAGCTCCGCCGCACCGCCGGCCGTTGGCATGCGTCAGACGGAATTTCGCGCTATGCTACCGCGCTTGCGTGCGTCTTAGCCATACGGAAAGTTCTCGGCACCAGACTGGGACCGCGACGAACATTTCATCAAGCGGAGGCGCTGATGCGACTCTATCGACACCGCGTCCACATCGTTGGCTTTTGGCTCCTCGCGTGTTCATTTTCTTGTCGCGAGGTCTCCCCGCAGAGCACTCCCGGCGACCTTCAGATTATTTTGGACGAGGAGATCCTCGCGCCCGGCGCTGCCTTGCTTCAGATCAAATCGTACATCTTGAGCCGCGTTCCTGCGCCCCCCACCCCGACGAGCGCCGTGCAATGGAGCGAGGAGGCCCAGCGGCTGCGTCAGCGTCTGTTGCAGGATGTCGTGTTTCACGGCTGGCCGGATGAATGGGTCAACTCGCAACCGAAGTTCGAAGACCTCGGCAGCATCGAGACCCATCAAGGTTACCGCCTTCATAAACTGCGCTATGAAATCGTTCCCGGCTTTCAATCCGTAGCGATTCTTTACGAGCCAGAAAAACTTACTGGGCAAGCGCCCGCGATATTGAACGTCAACGGTCACGTGGGGCCGCAAGGAAAAGCGGTCGAATACAAGCAGAAGCGCTGCATCAATTTCGCTAAGCACGGGATTCTGGCGCTTAATCTGGAATGGTTCGCCTTCGGCGAGCTGCGGCAAGAAGGAAACGAACATTGGTATGGCGCGCATCTCGATCTGGTGGGCGCCAATGCGCTCGGAATTTTTCTGCTCGAAATGCGGCGTGGGCTCGATTACCTCTACAACCATCCCAGCGTGGATCGCAACCGGATTGGCGTGACGGGGCTCTCTGGTGGCGGTTGGCAAACGATTCTCCTGAGTTCCCTGGACGAGCGCGTTAAAGTGTCCGTCCCGGTCGCAGGCTACTCCTCGACTACCACAAAGGTGGAAGCTAGAAGATACGGGGACCTTGGCGATATCGAACAAAACGGAACAGATTTTCTGGCCACGGCCGACTACACGCATCTAACCGCGATGATGGCGCCGCGGCCCACCTTACTGATCCACAATGCGGAAGATGATTGTTGCTTTCGCGCGCCTTTGGTCAAGCCGCTGATTTACGATGGCATTCGGCCTTTTTTCAGGCTTTACGGGAAAGAGGATCTGTTCCACTGGTACGAGAACCGTGATCCGGGCACACACAACTATCAGCTCGCGAATCGCGAGCAGGCCTATCGTTTCTTCAGCCGACAGTTCGGCATGCCGCCTATCGAAAAGGAGATTCTCGCGGGCCGGGAGATCAGAAATTATGACGAACTGGTCGTTGGACTTCCCAAGGATAACCTGACGATTTTGGATTTGGCGCGCAAGATGGCGCGCACGATCACTCGCGCGCCTATTCCGTCAGCTTCCGGGGCAAAGGCGGCGTGGGCCAGTTCAGGGCGGCAGAAACTGAATTCTGTTGTCCGATATAAGCCGACGCGCCTAGTGCGCGCATGGACTTTGGCTAATACCAAGAACAAAGGCGTTGAGACGCTGTCCTATCTGTTTGAAATGGACAACGGCCTGAGCGCGAGCGGTGTTTGGCTGAAAGGAATCGAGACTCCCGCGAACGCTCCCGTCACGATCGTGCTCAATGATCAAGGCCGCAAGGCTGCGGCTTCGGATGTATCCGCTCGCGTGAATCGCGACGAGCAAGTGGGGGCTCTCGACCTGACCTTCTTTGGCGACACTTGGAAAGATCTTGCGCCATTTTCCTATGCACAGATTCTCGATGGAGAAGGCGAGCGCCCACTCGGAATTCAGGCGGCTCAGCTCATCGAGCTTGCTCAATGGATGCGCAAGCGCGCCGGAGCACAGAAGGTACGGCTTGAGTCTAGAGGTATCCGCACAGAAGCGATCGCTCTGGTCGCCGCAGGGCTTCAACCAGACCTTTTCTCGGAAGTGGTCGCGCACGAAGGTATGTCCACGCTTGCGCACCTGCTGCAGGTTCCCGTGACCTTTCCACAAGCGCCGGAGCTATTTTGTCTGGACTTGTATAAGGAGTTCGACATCGATCGTCTCGCGGCGATAGCCGCTCCCGCCGAGGTCAGTTTTGAAAATTCGCTGAAGGCGCCCCAGCGCTGAGCACTCGGTAGCTCTTGTTAAAAGTTTCGCGTATGCACAGCCAAGAGCTGTCTGCGGCAGGCAGGTGGCTGTGCTACTGACCCTGATTTCGCGTCACCAAATCAGCTTTAGCGCGAACTGCAATTCGCGATTACTGGCGGCGGTGCTGCTGATGGTATCGAACGAGCCGTATTGGCCCAATGGCAGGGCGTCCACAAATGGATTTGGCATAGAGAGGATTGGGTGATTCAAGAAGTTGAAGGCCTCGAACCGAAATTGGAGCTTCGGCCGCTCGGTGATCGTGGTGGTCTTCATGGAGGAGAAGTCGAAACTCACATATTTTGGTCCGCGAAGAATGCTACGGCCGGCGTTGCCAAAAACCTCCTGATCCGTAGGTGGCGAAAGAGCTGCAGGATTCCACCAGCTTAGAAGTTGCTTGGGACCGTCATTCGGGTTTCCAGAGACATCACAGTTGTCCTGCTCGAAGTTGACGTTATTGACTGCCGCATCGCTTGTCGTAAGGCAGGAAGCCGGAAAACCAGTGCGCACCGCACTGATACCGCCGATTTGCCAACCGCCGAGCAGTTTGTCGGCAAACGTCGACCAGTCGGCGCTATTCACCCAGCTAACCTTGGCGTCAAAAACCGAAGGGCCGTAATCCAGTCTGAGGTCATAGATGTGCGGAGTCGCTTGTCCATTACCGCCATCGCGCGTGGAAGAGGCGGTGTCCAGAGTCTTGGACCAGGCAAAGGAGCTCAGGAACGAGAGGCCCTGCGAGAAGCGTTTTTCCAGTTTCGCTTGCATCGAATTGTATTTGGCGGAGGTGGCGCTTTCAAACAGATTGAAATAGGAGGCGAGCGCCTCTATCTTCTGGGGCAGATAGGTTACAGGTTGCACGACTTTGTCGCCATTCATCAGCGGAAATCGCTGGTTTTGGTCGGTCAAATGAGGCAAGTGCGTGGATGCGGAACCCACATAACCCAGCTCCACGACGAGATTCGGTGGGACTTCACGCTGGATGCCCAAGCTCCATTGCTGGATGCGCGGCGTCTTCAGGTGCGGGTCGACGGTGAACATAGAAGGCTGAATAATCTGTTGCGAGGTGTTGGAGAAAATCTGATCCACCACTGAAAACTGCCCCTTGCGAATGAACTTCGCCGAGCGCGGCGCGTTGCGCGCAAAGTCGAACCAGGGATCGCCGTTCAGCGGCGAATAAAAGATTCCCGCGCCGCCGCGGATCACCGTCTTGTGGTGGCCGAACTCAGGCGTCCAGGCAAATCCGAAGCGGGGCGAGAAGTCCGTTTTATCCGTGAACACCAAGTTGTGAACGAGGCGATCATCCCTGATGAACGGCAAGTATGCAACGCGCGGGGAAGCCCTCGAATGCAGTTCAGTGGCGTCTCTCCCGGACCGCGCCCGGGTGACGTTGGCGGATCTGTCCAAATCTTCCGCGAACAACTAGAATCGCGCGGCGACCCAATCCAACTGAAACTCCTTGTTGGATTGGGTCGCGTGCACTCTGATCCGTGAAGAATCCGACTATAATTCCTTTTTGAGGCAAGTGTTCATGTCAACCGAATCTGCCGAACAACCGAAAAACTCAGAGGGCACCGCAGATCGTATTCCGCGACGGGAAGCCCTAAAAATTGCCGGCGCGCTTCTGCTTACGGGCTTGCCGGCGCTCCCCGAGCGGAGCCAAACGAAGCGCGCCAAAAAAGTCATAGTCGCCGGGGCCGGGATTGCCGGACTATCGTGCGCCTACGAACTGATGAGAGGAGGGCACGACGTGACCGTCCTCGAGGCGTCGGAGCGCACCGGAGGCCACGTCCGCACCGTACGCGAGGGCCTCGCCGACGGGCTTTACGTGGATGCCGGCGCCGAACACTTCACCCAGCCTGGCTATGACCGTTATTGGCAATACGTTCAGGAATTCAACCTTACTGCACTTCCCTACCCTCGCAGGAACCGGATGCTTCGCGTGCTGCAAGGAAAAATGTATTCTGAGGACGACCTGCAAAGTCCAAATGTGCTCAAGGCGCTCGGCTTTGACCAGCGAGAAATTCAGTTCCTTGCGCGTCACGCTTGGTGGGAGCTGCCGTCTCTCTACTTCGATCCCTA
>QHZC01000599.1:542-5252 GCA_003224515.1 Acidobacteriota bacterium | reverse complement strand
ATCAGCGTTTCATTCTGATGCTCATCCAAGAAAAGTGGCTTCCATCCTGGCGCCGCAAGGTCTTTCGAGGCGTCCACACCGCGTTGCGCCGGCGTCAACTCGGATGGCTGCTGCGCCGCACTCTGCGCCGTAGCAAGCGAAGGCCGCAACGCGGCAGCGGCACCCGCAAGAACACTGCAACGAATCAAATCGCGTCGTTTCATGAAAACTCCTCGGCCCCAAGCCGCCGTTTTCGCCAAGCTGCTCGTTCGCGTGTCAATCTGCGCAAGCGCTGCGGATTCGCGATCGGACGAACCAACTTCGCGTTCCTGAGCACCGGGAAAGTCTACACCAAAGGGAACCGAAAGCTAGATGGCTAACCGGGAATATGGATCGATCGAAGGTCAGATCAACGATGGGATATTTGCAGCATGCGTACCCTCACTGCCTTGATCGCGGCATTGGTCCTTGCGCGGGGTGCAGCCGCGCAAAAGCCCGTATCCTTTCCCACCGAGGACGGAGGCAAAATCTACGCCGGTATTTATGAAGAGGGCGGCCGAGCCATCGTGCTGGCCCATGGCGGCGAGAGAATGCCGGCGTGCGGAGATTGGCTTCAATCCGTGCCCGCAAAACCGGTTCCGGACTTTGGTGTAGACTTGCTTTTTTTTGCGCTGCCTGCCTGGGTGCCTTGATCGACGGCGCGCGTGGACTCCCGGACAACAAGCTCCGGCTCGACTGTGATTTGTTTCCGGAATCGTTCCGATCCGTTGAGCTGGTTCAGAACGCATTGCGCCGCGATTCTGCCCATGTTCGACAAAGGCTGACGAATGGTCGTGAGCCTGGGGTTGTTGAACGCCGCTACCTTGATGTCATCAAAACCGATCACGGAGTCATCTCCCGGAACCCTGAGACCAAGATCTTGAAGCGCGCGAATGGCCCCGATGGCCGAAGTGTCATTGAAGGCCGCAAGGGCCGTGAACTTTCTGCGACCCGACAGACAGTTGCTGCATCACCGGGTACCCAGCTCGGGTGAAGTAATGTCCCGGTCGAGTTGCACGGTTGTCTCCGGGCGGATCTCAATTCCAATTTTGCGCGCCCCATTGTTGCAATATGGGACGCAGAAACGCCAAAGTGGAATGCTTGCCAACTCGTGCGAATTGCCAAAGAGACTCAAGGAAAGCCGCAGACTAGCCAGACCAGCAGACCAGCTCCGCGACTTGTGCCCAAAGTCTGCTCTCAGTAGAATGTTTACTCTTCGTTTCCCACAGCTTTTCTTTTTTTGTTGACCGCTTAGCGGTCGCGGTTGGCAATGACGCTTAGCGGTCGCGCTCGACTGGCTTATACCGGAGTCGTACCGAATGGGGCAGCACTACGATATAATCGTCATCGGCGGCGGCCACAACGGCCTGGTCAACGCCGCGTATCTCGCCAAAGCAGGGAAGAAGGTCGTCGTTCTGGAACGACGCCACGTTCTTGGCGGCGCCGCCGTCACGGAAGAAATCATCCCCGGCTTCCTTTTTTCCGAATGTTCATACGTTGTCTCGCTCCTCCGTCCTGAAATCATTCGCGAACTCGATCTTCCCCGCCACGGCCTCGAAATCCTCCCGCTCGACGGCACCTTCTCTCCAATGCCCAGCGGCGACTATCTCTGGCGCGTCAACGACCACGCCAAGTCCATCCGCGACATTCGCCGCCACTCCCGCCTGGACGCCGAGGCCTACGACGAATTCTCGAAGATGATGACGCCCATGTGCCGCTTCGTGAAGCCCATGCTCTCGATGGTTCCGCCCGACCCCACTACGCTGAATCCCAAAGATCTCAAGCAACTTCACTTCCTGCTGCAGCGCTTCCGCGAACTTTCTTCCGACGAGCGCTACACCCTCGTTCAGCTCATGACCATGAGTTCCGCCGACTTCCTCGACCAGTGGTTTGAAACTGATGTCCTCAAGGCCACCATGTCTGCCTCCGGCATCATCGGCACATTCCTCGGCATTCGTTCACCCGGCACCGCCTATGTCCTCCTTCACCACTACATGGGAGAAATCGACGGCGCTTTCCGCTCGTGGGGTTTCAGCCGCGGAGGCACCGGCGCCATTTCGAACGCCATCGCGGATGCCGCGCGCGAAGCCGGCGTCGAAATCCGCACCAAAGCGCCCGTTGGCAAAATTCTCACAAAGAACGGCCGTGCCTGTGGCGTTGCCCTTCAGGATGGTGAAGAACTCTCCGCCGACGTCGTCTCCTCTAGCGTCGACCCGCACCTGACCTTCGAAAAATTTCTCGAGCCGGACGAGTTGCCCGCCGATTTTCTTGAAGGCGTCCGCCGCTACAAATTTCGCGGCTCCTCCGGCAAAGTCAATGTCGCCCTCGACGCGCTTCCCAATTTCAAATGTTTCCCGGGCCCGGGGGTGCATCTTCGCGGAGCAATTTCCATCTCTCCCAGTATGGACTACATGGAGCGAGCCTACGACGACGCCAAATACGGCCACTACTCGCGTCGCCCTTACATTGACATGGTCATCCCCAGCCTCACCGATCCCAGCATCGCGCCTCCCGGCAAACACGTTCTCTCTTGCTTCGTACAATACGCGCCCTACAAACTTGCCGAAGGCACCTGGGACGATCAAAAAGAAGCCTTCGGCGATAACGTTATCAACACCGTCGCGGAATACGCGCCCAACATCAAGGACATCATTATTGGCCGCCAGGTGCTCACCCCGCTCGATCTCGAGCGCGAATTTGGCCTTACCCAGGGCAACATTTTTCAAGGTGAGCTTTCTCTCGAGCAGCTTTTCTTTCTGCGTCCCGTCGCCGGCTGGGCCTACTACCGCACCCCTATTCGCAACCTTTATATGTGTGGCTCCGCTACACACCCCGGTGGCGGCATCATGGGCGCAAATGGCCGCATCGCCAGCCAGGTCATCCTTAAAGAATGGAAAGCCGGTTCTTCGCGCTCTACGACAGCGCGTAGTCCTCATCGGCGGCGGGCACAACGCTCTGGTCACCGCTTTCTATCTCGCCAAGGGCGGCTTCAAGCCGCTTGTTCTCGAACGCCGCGAAATGGTCGGTGGCGGCGCCATCACCGAAGAATTTCATCCCGGCTTCCTCGTTTCCACTTTGGCGCATACACTCGGTCCACTCCGCGCTGACATTGCCCGCGATCTGCAACTCGATAAATTCGATTGTGAGATTTTCTCTCCCGACCCGCGCGTCTTCGCGCCAACGCCCGATGGGAAGGCGCTCTTTTTCTACGACGATGTCGCCAAGACCGCCACTGCCATCGGTAACTTCTCGGCCAAAGACTCTTCGAAATATGCACAATTCGCTGGGTCGCTCGAAGAGACCGCCAGCTTCTTCACGCAACTCACTTCGATCACGCCTCCCGCGATCGACACACCCACTCCGGAAGATCTTTGGAATCTCCTGAAAACTGTCCGCAGCTTTCGCAGCCTTGGAAAAACCGGCATGTTCGATCTTTTCCGCTGGGGTCCCATGGCCGTCGCGGACTTCGTCGCCGAATTCTTCGAAACAGAATTGCTTCGTGCCGTCATCGCCGCTCGCGGCATCTTTGGCACCGCTCTCGGCCCTTGGTCGGCCGGTTCGACCGCCGTCCTTCTTCTGCGCGCCGCTGCCGACGCCCATCCTGTAGGCTCTGCCGCGTTTTCGCGCGGCGGACTTGGCTCCTTCACGCACGCGCTCGCAGGATCGGCAAAACAGGCTGGCGCTGAAATCCGCACCGATGCAGAAGTGCAGCATATCCGCATCAAAGACGGCGCTGTCACCGGCATCGTTCTCACCGACGGCGAAGAAATCGCCGTTGAAGCCGTCGTCTCCGGCGTCGACCCCAAACGCACCTTCTTCCATCTCGTCGATCCCTCGCAGCTCGATCCCACCTTCGCCAACCGCATGAAAAATTTCCGCGCGAATGGTAGCATCGCCAAGGTCAATCTCGCCCTCGGTGGGCTGCCAGCGTTTCCAGCGCTTGCCGACTACGAGAGTTATCTTAAAGCCCTATCCGGCCGCATCCACATCGGCCCGGAAATTGACTACCTCGAAATTCTCGATCCCTCGCTCGCTCCTGATGGCCAACACGTTCTCTCCGCCTACGTTCAATTCGCGCCATTCAAGCTGAAAGAAGGGAACTGGGATGACCGCCGCAAGGAACTCGGCGACACCGTCATCAGAACTCTCGCCAAATACGCGCCCAATCTGCCCAGCATGGTCGAGGCCATTCAGGTCATCACGCCCAAGGATCTCGAAACATCCTACGGTTTTACCGGCGGCCACATTTTCCACGGCGAGCTCGCCCTCGATCAGCTTTTTACCATGCGTCCAGTCCTGGACTGGGCGCGTTACAAAACGCCCATCCGCGGCCTGTTTCTCTGCGGTTCCGGCACGCATCCCGGCAACGGCCTGACCGGGGCTTCCGGCGCCAATGCCGCCCGCGAAATCATCCACGCCCTCCGATGACTGCTATCCTCTCCTTTGTGCTGCCGCAGCATGCTGCACCCGCACTTGTGGAAGCGCAAGAATCATGACCTCGATAGACCGCAAAAAGCTGAAAGATCTCATGACCCGCGAAGAGCACCGCTTCTTCGCCGATCACCCCAAATCCGCTGCTCTCTACCAACGCGCCCAATCCTGCCTCCTTGGCGGCGTCCCCATGAACTGGATGAAAAAATGGGCCGGCGCTTTCCCCATCTTCGTTAAGTCTGCCAAGGGCGCGCACTTCAC
>QHZC01000599.1:0-362 GCA_003224515.1 Acidobacteriota bacterium | reverse complement strand
TTCACGCTCACCGCCACCGACGCCAATCGCTTCGCTATTCGCATCGCCCGCGAAATCACCCAGCGCTCGAAAATTCTCGTCTTCCACTACTGCTACCACGGCACCGTCGACGAATCCTTCGCCACGCTCGAAAACGGCGTCGTCGGCCCGCGCCGCGGCAACGTCGGCCCGCCTGTCAACCCAGCCGAAACCACGCGCGTCGTCGAATTCAACGATCTCAACGATCTCGAAGACGCCCTCAAGCATCACGATGTCGCCTGCGTCCTCGCCGAACCTGCCATGACCAACGCCGGCATCATTCTCCCTGACGAGGGCTACTGGGTTGACGCCCGCGAACTCGCGCGCCGCTACGGCTCACTCCT
>QHZC01000108.1:17784-19748 GCA_003224515.1 Acidobacteriota bacterium | reverse complement strand
AAGCAAGGAGTTCGCGCAATTCGAGCGCATCGTCAAGGAATTCTCGCGCCAGGCGGCCGAACATCTGGGGAAGGAAAGCGTCGTTGCCGCCGGCTTTGGTATTGCAGGGCCGGTGATCAATGGTACGGTGAGAGCAACGAATCTCCCGTGGATCGTCGATACCAAGTCTCTCATCAAGGAGCTGAATGTCCCGCACGTCGTTCTCTTGAATGACCTTGGCGCCACCGGCCACAGTATCGAGCATCTTCCGCCGGAAGAATTCTGCATCCTGAATCCGGGTAACCCCGAGATGGGTGGAACCCGGGCATTGCTCGCGGCGGGTACCGGCCTTGGCCAGTCAATTCTGGTTTGGGACGGCGGCCGCTACCGCGTTGTTCCTTCCGAAGGCGGGCATTCCGACTTCGCGCCGCACACCGAGCAGCAGATTGAACTGCTGCGCTTCATGCGCCGTCGCTATCCTCAGGTAAGCTGGGAACTCATTCTCTCCGGCCGCGGCTTCCGCACCATTCATGAATTTCTCGCGCCAAAAGTTACCCATGCCACGTTTGAAGACCCCGATGCCGACCCTGCCCCGGAAATCACGCGGCGCGGATTGGATAAGTCCTGCCGCGTCTGTTGCGACACCTTGGATCTTTGGACCGCCATCTACGGCGCGGAAGCCGGAAATCTGGCGTTGAAAGTTCTGGCGCTGGGTGGTGTTTACGTTGCCGGGGGCATCGCGGTCAAAATTCTTGAAAAAATGAAAGACGGTATTTTCTTTCATGCCTTCAAGGACAAATGGAAATTCGAAGGCCTTCTGAGCAATATCCCTGTCTCCATCGTCCTCAATGAATCCGCTCCGCTCCTGGGCGCCGCCTACGAAGCGCTGGCAGCGATCGATAAGTAACCGCCACCTCTTGTAGAGCCAGCATCCCTTCTGGCGGTTTACCCGCTGCGAACTTCGCCCAAGAAAGCGTAACTCAGCTTACTAATATTCGATTGCTAAATTCCTTCTGGGAAAAACGCGCTAATACTTTCCCTCCGGCATGTCGCTTGCTACGCTTACCCCAATGACCCTTCTCGAAGAAAAATTCGGCGACTGGAAGCCCGTCTCCCGCGGTGCCCGAATCGGCTGGCTCTGCTTCTACACTCTTTTCCTTCTCTATGCCTTCACTGACCCTTCCGGATTTCTCATCCTCGATTACGTCAATCTGATCATTCACGAAGGTGGCCATTTCTTCTTCAGTTGGTTTGGCAGCACCATCACGATTCTTGGCGGAACCCTCGGTGAGTTGCTGGTGCCTCTCTTCTGCGCCATCTACTTCTTCTGGCAGAGGGAAGCCACCGGCTTTGCATTCTCCTTCTTCTGGTTCTTCGAAAATTTCCCCTACATTGGCGGCTACATGGCCGACGCGCGCAGTGCGGCACTGCCTCTCGTCGGCGCGGAGGAGAGCGACTGGAGCATCCTTTTCGGCCAGTGGGGCCTCCTCGCCCAGGACCAGAAAATCGGCGGGTTCATGCGCACCCTCGGCTGGCTAGGAATGCTCGCAACCATCGCTTGGCTGGGCTACCGTACCCGTCAAGACTCAGAGTCAAATCAATGACTTGAGTCTCAAGCCTCAATAAATGGTTTTTGCTCGTTGCTGCCACAAACGGCTCGCCACGTCGAAGTGCATGTCAAACGGCGTGTTTGTGAAGTTTAGCGTGGGGTCTTCTTTTCCGAGGAGCGATTGGATGTTGCTCAGTACCTCGCCGATGGTGTTGGGGCCGACTGCCCCGGGCGCGTGCGTGCAAGGCCCGCTGACACCATCACAACCAGGATTGGTTGGGGGCCCTCCAGCAAAATGATCGCCCTCATCAGCGGTAACGATGAAAACCGTGTTATTGGCCATAATTTCCGTCATTGGCGAAGCGCGTGAAGAATTTGTCAAAGGCATCATCGCACGCCACTGGCTGCTGGACCTAGCCCAACTCGCTGGGCCCGA
>QHZC01000108.1:0-17728 GCA_003224515.1 Acidobacteriota bacterium | reverse complement strand
AGTATATGCCAGCGTCTGAGCCGCGGAGATGCCGCCAAACCTCGGAAATCCCGTGATCGGGTTGCCCGCAAAGTCAATTAGGCCTCTCGGAGCGACCACCGACACGACGTATTTATGCCCGTATAGCACCCTGCACCCGCTGTAACCTCCAGGCTCCGTGGCGCTCCCTAATATTCAAACTCTCAAACCTGCCAACCTGTTTGGATCTATTCCCTTCCTTTTCATACTCTTCCGAACTCTTTTGCCCAACGGGCACGTCACAACTCCTTTCGAAGCAGTTCGTTCCGCACTCTTTCTGTCGCGACGGGGTGTAGCCCATCATTTTTTCACCGAGCATCAAAATGAACCAAGAAATGATTAACTCCAATTTCAGCATGCATTCCTCGCGCCGCCATTCTCATTCGTCAGCCCGGCTTGAGGCCTCGCCTCGCAGGGCCTCGCAGGCGATTCGCATCTCGACGCGGCAATTGTTTGGTAGACTACATCGATCCGATTCTTCATAGAGTTGGCCCTGCGGGGCACTGCCCCCATTCCACGCAGTGGCCAAGGAGCTGAACATGAGCAGTGCCGTAACCACCCAGATAACCGATCTTCAGAACTATGTGAATGGCACCTGGCGCCGATCTGCGGCAACCGAATATGTGGAGGTCACCAACCCCGCCACCGCTGAAGTCCTTGCGCGCACGCCCCTTTCGACACCCGGTGACGTCGACGCTGCCGTTCAAGCCGCCGCCAGTGCCTTTCTTGCATGGCGCCGCACTCCTCCCGGCGAGCGCGTGCAATATCTCTTTAGGCTGAAAAATCTCCTCGAAGAAAATCTTGACGAACTCGCCCGGCTTATCACCATGGAGAACGGAAAAACCCTTGCCGAAGGCCGCGCCGAGCTTCGTCGCGCCATCGAAAATGTCGAAGTCGCTTGCGGCATCCCCATGATGATGCAGGGCTACAACCTCGAGGACGTGACGCCTGGCGTGGATGAGATGCAAATTCGCCAGCCGCTCGGAGTCGTTGCTGCCATCGTGCCCTTCAACTTCCCGGCGATGGTCTCCTACTGGTTCCTCCCCTATGCCATCGCGTGCGGAAATACCTTCATCCTGAAACCATCCGAGCGCGTTCCCCTTTCGATGCACCGTGCTTTCGAACTCTTGGAAAAGACCGGCCTGCCCAAAGGCGTCGTAAACCTCGTCGACGGCGGGAAAGAAGTGGTCAACGCGCTCTGCGACCATCCGCAAGTCCGCGCCATTAGTTTTGTCGGATCCACTCCCGTCGCCAGGCATGTTTACACACGCTCCGCCGCCAGCGGCAAGCGCATGCAGTGCCAGGGCGGCGCGAAGAACCACGTTATCATTTTGCCCGACGCGGATATGGAACTCGCGACACAAATCATCAGCGACAGCGCATTTGGTTGTGCCGGCCAGCGCTGCCTCGCCGTTTCCGTTGCTGTCACGATTGGCGAGGCACAAAAAACGTTCCGCGACTCTATTGCACACGCCGCTTCCGCAATTCGTGTCGGGAATGGCCTCGACGCGGGCGTGCAGATGGGCCCGGTAATCACCAAGGAAAGCAAGCAGCGCATTGAATCGCTGATCTCCGCGGGCGTTGGCGAAGGGGCAAAAGCCATTGTCGACGGTCGCAACACCAAAATCCCCAAATACGAATCGGGATATTTCCTCACGCCCACAGTTCTCGACGGCTTGCCCACCACCAGCCAGCTCGCCAACACGGAAATCTTCGGTCCCGTGCTCAGCCTGATTCACGCCAATTCCATTGATGAAGCCATGGAATTCCTTCGCCGCAGCGCCTACGGCAACCAGGCATCGCTCTTCACCACAAGTGGTTCAGCGGCGCGCAGATTCCGCTACGAAGCGCCGGCAGGAAATATCGGAATCAACATCGGCGTCGCTGCGCCGATGGCCTATTTCCCTTTCAGTGGATGGAAAGAAAGCTTTTTCGGTATCCTTCACGGGCAAGGACGCGATGCCGTCGAATTCTTCACCGAATCGAAGATCGTCGTCGAGCGCTGGTCGCGCCAGGAAACGCGCAAGTTTTAGAGGGGCGTGGAAGCCCCGCCGGTTGTCATCCGGAGCGGAGCAGGGGAGCGTCTTTTCGCTCTGTAGTTGAATGCGGTCGGCGCAGTAATACGAGGTAGATGTAGTTTTTGACTTTAGGCTTTAACTTTCATTTCTCATGCAAACGAAACCTCTTCATCTGGACGTGCACGAGCAAATCGAGTGTGCACACACGCCCGCATCGCGTTTTTACATCGATCCGGCAATTCTCGAAATTGAGAAGTCGCGCATTTTCCAGCGCACCTGGCAGCTCGTCGGAACTCTCAGCCATGCTTGTGGGGAAGTAAACGGCGCGAAGCGCACCATCGCCGACCCCGAAAGTTTTTTTACCTCCGATGTCGCCGGCGAGCCCATCATCGTCGTTCGCGACAAGCAAGGAGAGTTGCGCGCTTTCAGCAACGTTTGCCGCCATCGCGCCGGGCCAATCGCGCTCGGCGGCGGCTGCAGAAATGTTTTGCGATGCCAATATCACGGCTGGACCTATACGCTCGATGGTCGCCTCATCGGCACCCCTGACGTTGAGGGCGTCGAGTTTTTCGACCGCAGCACCATGGGCATGGTGCCCCTTCGGTGCGAGACCTGGGAACAGTTCATCTTTGTGAATTTCGATCTGAAAGCTGAGTCACTCTCGACTTACCTCGGTCAGATTCCCCAGCAGGCGCAGGGTTTCCAGTTCGACGGGCTCCAATTTACCGAGCGCCGCGACTACGTCATTGATTGCAACTGGAAGGTCTACATCGACAACTATCTCGAAGGCTATCACATCCCCATCGCCCATCCTGGGTTGATGAAGGAGATCGACTACGCGCAGTATCGCACCGACACTTTCCGTTACTATTCACAGCAATTCGCGCCAATCCGTGCCATGAAAACGGAAGACGCTGGCGAGCGCCTCTACGCGCCCGGCAGGGGTCTGCGGCAGGCTCTCTACTTCTGGGTTTTCCCGAACCTGATGCTCAACATTTATCCGGACAACATTTCTACCAACCTGATCGTGCCTCTCTCCCAGGAAAAGACGCTCACGATCTTCGAATGGTTTTTCCACGACACGGCTTCGGAGAAGAATCAGGAGCGCATCAAGCGCTCAGTGGCGTTCAGCGATGAAGTACAGCAGGAAGATATTGGCCTCTGCGAAAATGTTCAGCGTGGCTTGCGCTCTTCGACCTATGACCGCGGACGCTACTCCGTCAAGCGCGAAAACGGCGTTCACCATTTCCACATGCTGCTCGGCGAGTTCCTGGGGCAGCCGTAATCGGCAATGAAGTTCCCGTGATCATTCTCTTGTTGGGCCCCGCGGGATCTGGAAAGACGACCGTCGGCAAACTGCTCGCTGCGCAACTGCAATGGGAGTTTGCCGATGGCGACAATTTTCACTCGCCAGCCAGCGTTGAGAAAATGGCTCACGGCATACCGCTCAGTGACACGGACCGCATCCCTTGGCTCCATTCCATTCGCGACGCCATTCTTCAGTGGGAGGCGCAAGGCCGCAATGTCGTTCTGGCATGCTCCGCGCTGAAGCGCAGCTATCGCGGGATGCTGCAAATTAATTCCAATGTAAAGCTGGTCTACTTAAAAGGTTCCCACGAACTACTTCGCGCGCGGCTGCGTTCGCGGAAGGGGCACTACGCCGGCGAGCAAATCCTTGCGGGCCAATTCGCGGATCTCGAGGAACCCACTGATACCATCACCATCGACGCCGCGCAGTCCCCTGAACAAATCGTCGCGGAAATTCGCAAGCGACTCGCACTGGTGTAGAATTCGCGGTCATCTGCAAATCGATGCCTTGCGAGCGTGGCGAGTCCGCACCTATAATCCAGTGTCTTGCGGCGTCGGCCGCGTGCGTATCAGGAGGGTCCTTGCCCGTAGGAACTGCGTTTCACGAGAGAACTATGGCGCTGTGCGAGAGCCTGAACTACCGAGAATGGTCGGGCTATTACACGGTCAGCATGTACGAAATGCACCACGAGCACGAGTACAATGCCATCCGCAATTCCGCGGCGCTGATCGATATTTCTCCACTCTTCAAATATCGCGTGACGGGGCGGGATGCCACGAAGTTCGTGAACCGCGCGATTTCGCGCGACATTAATAAGATAGCGGTGGATCAGGTGATCTACTGCTGCTGGTGCGATCCCGAAGGAAAAGTGATCGATGACGGAACGATTACGCGGCTAGGAGAAAACGAGTATCGCTGGACGGCAGCAGATCCCAGTCTGCGGTGGTTTCAGCAAATCGCGCTTGGTTTGGATATAAGGATTGAAGATATCTCGGAGCAGACGGCGGCGCTGGCGTTGCAGGGGCCGACCTCGGGAAAACTGCTGCATGCGGCAGCGGACGCTAACATTACGAACTTGAAGTATTTTCGCGTGACGCGAGGGAAGATTGCGGGCGTGCCCGTGGACATTTCGCGAACGGGCTATACAGGCGACTTGGGATTTGAAGTGTGGATGCCGTGGAAAGATGCGATCAAAGTGTGGGACGCACTGATGGCCAAGGGCAAGGCGTTTGATATTCACCCCGCAGGAATGATCGCGCTGGACATCGCGCGAATTGAAGCCGGGCTGATTCTGATCGAAGTAGACTACATTTCGAGCAAGAAGGCGCTGATCGACTCGCAGAAATATTCTCCCGCGGAGATCGGGCTGGGGAAGCTCGTTGACTTGAAGAAGGAGACTTTTGTAGGACGCGAAGCGCTGGCACAGGAAGCGAAGAAAGGCGCGGGACGTGCCCTCGTAGGACTGGATATCAACTGGAACGAAGTCGAAGCGCTGTACGACAAGCTGAAGATGGCGCCGCAGGTGCCGAGCTTGGCATCGCGTGTTGCCGTACCTGTATACCGAGGCGGGCGGCAAGTGGGTAAGGCCACGTCGACGACGTGGTCGCCGACTCTGAAAAAAATGATCGCACTAGCCTGCCTAAGCCGCGAGAGTGCATTGGCAGGAACCGCATTAAATATGGAGATGACGGTGGAAGCTGTGCGCCACACGGTTTCCGCAAAGGTGGTGCCCCTGCCGTTTTTCAATCCGCCGAGGAAGACGGCGGTACCGGTGATCTGACGCGTGCTCAAGCGCGTTTTCTTCGCAACGCAATCGCAACGCCAATTCAACTAGGCATTGATCCTCATTGAGTGAGACGGTTGTATTTCTTGAGAACCGCGCGGAGTTTGTCGTGGGGCAGCGCAATGACTTTGTGATTCTCAATGCCGTTCATCATTTCGGCCGCGATCATGGCGTTGATGATGGCTTCTTCTGTGGCCTGCACGGTGGCCGAGAAGACCGGCTCAAGCAGATCATTGGGAAGCATTTTCAGGTCCACCTGCCGTTGCGCCCGAGGCCAAGCGAAACGCGGCGAGCGAGGCGCTTGAGTTGATGCGCAACGAGCGGCGCATCGGTAGCGACCACAACGATAATAGAGCCTCGGTCCAATGCATTGAATGGTGTGGAACCGTACGCGGGGTCTTCAGGAATTTCCCTGCCGACCGGCACACCAGCGATGCGGAGATTTTTGCGCGAGCCATAGTTGCATTGTACAAGAACGCCGACCGTGTAGACGCCGATTTTCGATTCCATCTGTCGCGAAGACGTGCCGATGCCGCCTTTGAATTCGTTGCAGACCATTCCCGTTCCGCCGCCGACGTTGCCTTCTTCGACCGCGCCGCTGTGTGCGGAACTGATGGCATGGAATGCGTGTTCGGCTTTGACGTGGAAGCCGTTGATGTCGTTGAGCCAGCCATCCCAGGTTTCCGCGACGACAGGCAGCGACCACCAGTAACCGGTGGGATCGGGCTGGCCGTGCGCGACGCGCCATTGAATGACCGCGTCGCGAACGACGCCTACGCTGTGCGTGTTGGTAATCATCACGGGGCCTTCGAGGAAGCCGGACTCTTCGACCCAAGTCGTGCCGGTCATCTCACCATTGCCGTTGAGCGACCACCAGCCGGCGAAAACGGGATTGCTCATCGAGTCTTTTCCACGCGGAAGGACTGCGGTAACTCCCGTTCGAATCGGCCTGCCTACTTGAAGTTTTCCCGCGCCTGAAATGAGCGTGGTATGTCCAACTGTCACGCCGAAAACATCGGTGATGGCGTTGAACAGGCCGGGCACGCCGTCAAAAGGGATGCCAAGATCACGCGCGCGGGGCTTGGCAGGCGGAGCGTCCTGAGCTGAGGCCAAAGAAGCTGCCGCAAAAGAGCAAAGAAGAATAACGAGAGCGCGAAAATAATTTGCACGAATCATGGTTTGTTCTTCTCCCGGGAAGATCGCGTAGAACGCAGCAGTTTGGTGTTTTTCTCCAAGGCTCTTTCCAGCAGCGTAGCTTGTTGCGCCGCTAAATTCCAATCTTGCTTTTCCATGGCTTCGGTGAGCCCGGGAAATTCCAAGTGGGCGTAGGTGTAACGCGAAGAATAGAGAAGATGCTGAAACCACGGCCGGCCGGGAATGCCTGCGGGATCGAGCCAGTTGGATTCTACCTGCAGCAGCTGTTCGTTCAGGCGCTGAATCTTCTCCGGTGAGGCCGAGCCTGACAAGAGATTGTGAGCGACGGCATCGCGCAGAAGGTTGCCCGCTTTCTCGAATTCGGCGATTCGAACGTGAAGCCGCTTCAATGGAAGACGCCGCGGCTCGACCTTGTTTTCTTGTTCTAGCTCGAGCAGGAACCGTTCAAGCGCCGAGGCGTTGAAGCCAAAGTCAAAGGGGAGAATGTGCGAGTAAGGGCGATGTGGTATTCGAACGCCGGATCACCGATGTGCGACATCCAGTAATGATCGTCGTACATCGAGTGATAGACGCCGTAGTCGCCGGTAAATCCAAGATTGATCACCGGTCGGCCGAGATGATTCAGAAACACGGTGTGGTCGGAGCCACTGCCGATGCGCGTTTCGACGAGGGCGCTGTCGAATGGCGGAGTGCTCGCTTTCGAATCGCGCATCGTCGTTGCGCGTCACGCTTCGTACAGAGATCTCCCCGCTGGCGCGCGAACGTCTTTAGAGGCTTCTACGAGCATCGGTGCGAGAGAAGCGACTGCGGAGGGCGAAAAGCTCAGGCCGTCGGGACCAGCGGTAGTGGACGCTCCTGCGACGGATTCATCCACGTTGAGATAGGCGACCAGTTTTTTCTTGAGGTCATTGGCGAATTGCTCGCCCCATTCGGTCGAGCCGGTGAGCGCGTATTCTTCGCCATCCCAACTGCAGACCACGATGGTGCGGCGCGGGCGAATGCCACGCTGCTTGAGTTCACCGAGAGAACGCGTGAGTTCCATCATCGAGGCGGTACCGCTGGAAGGATCGACGCCGCCGAAGGCCCAGGCGTCGCGATGATTGCCGAGCAACACCCATTCATTGGGTAGCTCCCTGCCGCGAATACGCGCTTCGGCAACCGTGTACGGTTGCATGCTAGTGTCCATGTCCACTTTCATGTGAACTTTCACGGCCCCGGTGAATCGATACGTGATGGGCAAGGTGCCCTGCCAATCCTTCGGCGCTTCAGGGCCGTTCATGTTTTCAAGAAGCGGTTTGGCGTCGCGCCACGAGAGAGGAAGCGCGGGGATTTTCGGGAGCGAGCGCGCTTCTTCCGGAGCGATGTGCTTTGCTCCCGGGACCGAAGCCCAGCCGGGCGTGGTTGGATCGCCAGGAACGATGTAGTCGTAAGTGATCGCGCCACGCTGAATGTGACTTTCCGGGCCCCACGGGCCGTCCGGGAAGACTTTTCCTTTCGTGTAGCCATCTTCTGCTGGGTCGGAATAAATGAGCAGAGCAGCAGCGCCTTCCCGTTCGGCAGTGAGCGCTTTGAAGCCGCGGTAGCTGTAAGGATTCGAATAGCGGACGAGAACGATCTTGCTTCTCACGCTGATGCCGTTTTTCCGAAGGAGATCGTAATCTTCGGGATTACCGCTATGCGCGTAGACCACGTCGCCGGTGACGTCGCCCGATGCCGAATACCCAAAATAGGATCGGGAGACCGCAGGATTCTTCGTATCGGGATCGGCCTGGTAAGCATCTTCGCGCAGAGACGCGGTGAAGTGGACCGGTGCGGTTATTTCGAGAGAGACGCTGCTCGGGCGCGAGTGCAAGATATCGTAGCGGCGAAGCGTGACGTCTTCCCATCCCTGTTTGCGCCATTCGTCAGCGACGAAATCGGCGAGCCGGTTGTTGCGGTCGGAAGCGGCGGGGTGAGGTTCGGCGGTGAAGGCGCGGTGCCATTCGCGTGCTTTGTCGGGAGACGGAATCGACTGAAACGTGGATTCGAGTTGGTGTTCAGCGGCGGCGTGCGGCGGGGAAAAACCAAGAATCGGAGAGCCAGGCGGTTCGGACTGTTTCTGCTGAGCGGAGAGCGCAAACGCAAGAACGGCAAAGGAACAGAAGAAAACGTAGAGATTGCGATAACCAAGAGGCATAGTTATTTTGTTCTCCACAAAAAACGGTCGGACAGACGGCAACGAAAGAGAATGGCCAGACAGCCTATCAAGATGGAAACACTTTTGCGACAGCCAACTGTAGCGCGCGAGCGATCAGCGCGCATTCCCCCCGGCGAAATCGTGAGGGCGGCGCGAGAAGAATGTGATCGCCGCGCATTCCGTCAACGCAGCCTTGCGTCGGATAGGTAAGTTGGCATTGTGGAAAGATTTTTTCGAACGGACAGTGATAGCAGAAGCATGGCGCGATGTGTCCCCATTCCACGATGAGCGGTTCGTACGGCGCGCGGCGAGCTACATTTCCGCTGACGGACATTGCCCCAAGAGTGCTGCCATGATAGCTCTGCCGTCGCGAGAGAACCCGGTAGCGATCCTTCTGGCCGCTTTCCATGTGAAACTGGCGCGCGAGCTTTATGACGGTTTCGGTGGCTTCAGAGCCGCCGGAAGTGAAGTAGACACGGCCGCTGTTTCGAAAATTCGCTGGAGCCACCGCGAGAAGGCGCGCAGCAAGTTTTTCCGCCGGAGCAGTGTGAAATTGCGAGGTGTTCGCGAAAGCGATCTGCGACGATTGCTCGGCCATGACTCGGCCAATTTCAGTGACGCCGTGACCGATACTGACAACGGCGGCTTGCCCAGAAGCGTCGAGGAAGCGGCGGCCGTCGGAAGAGATGATCCAGCAACCTTCCCCGCGAGAGGCAATAGGAAAGGTTTTCTTGAAATTACGGGAGAAAGCCCGTTGCTCGTCGGCATGAGATGTCCGGGAAAGGATTGTACCAGAGTCGAGAGCTGCATCCGCGCCACGACGTAAGTCTTCCGCGTCGCGAGTTGCGGCCTCAATGGATATGTCCGGCGCAGAGACCTGTGCTACGCTGGCGCCATTTCCTTTGATGATGATGCGAAAACCTTTTGGCAAATCCATGAACCCGCGGAAGCGCACTTGAGCGAACCCGCAAAGGGGCTAGTTCGAACCATCGGGCGCTGGAGCCTTGTGGCGTTGATCATCAACACGATGATCGGGGCGAGCATTTTTGGTTTGCCCGCGTTGATCGCCGCCCGACTGGGGAGGTGGAGTCCCATCGGATTCCTGGTGGCATTTGCGGGGATCACGATTATCGCAGCGTGTATGGCGGAAGTCGCGTCGCAATTCCGAGAGGCTGGCGGGCCGTACCTCTACGCCAGAATGGCGTTCGGACGATTTCTTGCGATTCAGAATGGCTGGTTGACGTGGCTGAGCCGGATTGCGGCGGTTTCCGCGGTTGCAAATCTCTTCATCATTTATCTGGCCGAGTTTTTCCCGCGTGTAAGAACGCCGTTTGCGAAGGCGGGAGTTCTGACGATTCTTATCGGGTTTCTCGCGGTTGTGAATTATCGTGGAGTGACGGGAGGAAACGGGCTCAGCAATTTTTTTACGGTGACGAAAGTGGCTTTGCTGGGATTTTTCGTTGTGACCGGACTTACGGCGCTGGCGCTGCATCCAGCAATACGGGTGACGCCAGCGGCAACGCAAACGGCGGCCGCGGACTGGTTTGAAGCGGTGCTGCTGATGATTTACTCCTATGGAGGATTCGAGGCGGCCCTCATCGCGACGGGAGAGACGCGCGACGCGCGCAAAGACATTCCTTTTGCACTGTTCACCGGCATCGGGGCAACGACACTCTTGTTTATCGCCGTGCAGTACCTGGTGATTCACACCATTCCGAACGTCGCGACGTCGAGCGCGCCAGCGGTGGACTCCGCGCGGCGATTTCTCGCGCCGCTCGGCGTTCGAATTGTCGCCGCCGGCACACTGGTCTCCGCCTACGGATATCTCAGCGCGAACATGCTACACACGCCGCGAATCACGTTTGCCATGGGGGAACGCGGAGATTTCCCGGCATTCTTCGGAAAAATCCATCCGCGCTTCCGAACGCCGCATCTTTCGATCGTGATCTTCGCCATTGTGCTTCTGTTATTTTCAATTGCAGGAAATTTCCGCTGGAACGCGATGCTGTCCAGCGTCGCGCGGCTGTTTGTCTATGGTTCGGTTGCCGCGGCGCTACGTGCGCTGAGAAAGAAACAGCCTCAAGCCGAAGCATTCCGTTTGCCTTACGGCATACTGATTGCCGGACTCGCGCTGCTCTTCACGGGCGTGCTGGTGACGCGCATACACCTGGGGGAGCTCATCGTGATCTCCATTACCACCGGTCTCGCATTTGTGAACTGGCTATGGGCGCGAAATCGAATGGCGATTCCTTGATGAACGGGGCGGGCACCTATTGGAATCATTGGCAAAACGTGCCAATATGCCTGATTCTGCATGGTGCGTTGCCGCTCACCGTGTTTTAAGGGAGAAGCGAGAGATGAAAGTTTTTCTTCGATGCGAGTTTGTGATTGCGCTGCTGCTGGGATGTGCGTTTCTTGTTTCCGCGCATGAGGCTGCGAAGCATCCCATCGCCTTTGATGACCTGATCAAATTGCATCGCATTGCAGAGCCGCAGGTGTCGCCGGATGGAAGGTGGGTGGCGTACACGATGACGACGCCGGACATGGAAGCAAACCGCAACGCGAGCAACGTCTGGATGGTGTCAACGACGGGCGGCGCGGAGCTGCAATTGACTCAGAGCGGGCATGATTCTTCGCCGGTGTGGTCGCCGGACGGAAAGACGCTCGCGTTTCTCTCCTCACGCGGAGGCGATTCACAAGTGTACTTGCTTCCGATGGAAGGGGGCGAGGCGCACGCGCTGACGAAACTCTCGACCGGTGCGGACATTGTGAAGTGGTCGCCGGACGGAAAGACGATTGCGTTTACTTCTTCGGTGTATCCGGATTGCAAAGACGACGATTGCAACGGCAAGCGCGACGCGGAAAAAGAAAAGAGCAAGGTGAAAGCACACGTGGCGGAGCATCTTCTCTATCGCCACTGGACGCATTGGAATGACGGGAAGCGCAGCCATCTGTTTGTGGTTCCGGCGGATGGAAGTGCCGCGCCGCGGGATCTCACGGCGGGAGCAAACTACGACGTTCCACCGGATGAGCGGAGCGGGCCGGGAGACCTCAATTTCTCTCCCGATGGGAAAGAAATCTGCTTTACCGCAGTCACCGACAAAATGGAAGCAATCAGCACCAACGGTGATTTGTTCATCGTTCCGCTTGCCGGTGGCGAGGCCAAACGCATCACCACGCAGCCGGGATTTGATGGGGACCCCGTGTACTCGCCGGACGGAAAATTTATCGCTTATCACGCGCAACTGACGGCAGAATACGAGGCGGATCGTTGGCGAGTGATGCTGTACGATCGGCAAACAGGGAAAATCCAAAACCTGTCCGAGACGTTTGACCGGAGCGCAGACGGTTTGGCTTGGTCGCCCGACAGCAAGACGATTTACTTCACCGCAGAGAACGAAACGTTGCAGCCAGTCTATTCGATTCCGGCATGCAGCTGCGGCTTGCCGACAAAAGTAATCACGGAAGGATTCAATTCTGCGATTTCATTCAGCGGCGATGGAAAGACGCTTGTTTTTGAGCGGACGAGTCTCACGATGCCGGCTGAGGTTTTCGCTGCGGCGAGCGATGGCTCGAACGTGCGGCAACTGACGCATCAGAATGATTCGATTCTCGCAGCTCTGGAGATGAATGCGCCGGAGACATTCTGGTTCGACGGCGCCGAAGGAACCAAAGTGCAGGCGATGCTGATCCGGCCGCCGAAATTTGACGCGACGAAAAAATACCCGCTGCTGGTGCT
The DNA here is from genome assembly GCA_003224515.1 of Acidobacteriota bacterium. GTDB lineage: Bacteria > Acidobacteriota > Terriglobia > Acidiferrales > UBA7541 > Acidiferrum. Next base: position 5,530 of record QHZC01000108.1, on the reverse strand, counting down.
GCTGCACGGAGGGCCGCAAACGATGTGGTCGAATGCGTGGGGGTACCGGTGGAATGCGCAAGTTTTTTCCGCGGCGGGATACGTGACGTTGATGATCAACCGGCGCGGATCGACCGGGTACGGCCAAAACTTCACGGATGAAATCACGAATGACTGGGGCGGTAAAGCATACAGAGACGTGATGGATGGCGTGGACTACACGCTGAAAAAATATTCTTTTATCGACGGGACGCACATGGCCGCGGCGGGCGGATCTTATGGCGGATACATGGCGGATTGGATTGCGACGCACACGGGACGGTTCAAGGCGATCGTGAGCTACGCGAGCGTGTACGACAAAGTGGCGATGTACGCGACCGAGGAACTCTGGTTCGAAGAGCATGATATGCAGGGCACGCCGTGGTCGAATCCAGAGAGTTACAAGAAGTGGGCGCCTGTAACTTACGCGGGCGAACTGGGGAAATTCAAGACTCCGACGCTGGTGATTGCCGGCGAAAGAGATTACCGCGTGCCGTACACGCAGTCAGTGGAGTTTTTCAGCGCGCTGCAGCGGCAGGGGGTACCGTCTAAGCTGGTGGTGTTTCCCGATGAAGGGCACTGGGTGCTGAAGCCGCAGAATGCGCAATTTTGGTACAAGACATTTTTGGATTGGCTTGCGACGTATGTGAAATAGCGGATCAGCCTCGCCAGAAAGGGCGTAGCGGTGCTGCCCTCCTACAAAGGACTCATGTCGCGAAAAGGCGCTGAAAGGCGCGGCGGGCGAATTGGAAGAGATGGTAGAGCAAGAAGGCTGAAAACGCGACGAGTGCGGCAACGACGGCCGTTGTCGCGAGCGGATGGGCCCTGGCCATCCAGGTCAGCCAAACAGCTAAGACGTCTTCTCCGAAACTTAACGCCCAATTACTGAACGGCTCGGGGCTGGCATTGATAGCGGCGCGTGCGCTGGCCTTTGTGCTGTGGGCGGTGAGGGCAATTCCGCCGGCGATTAACGCGGCACCCCAGCGCCATTCCGGTGCGGCTCCTCCAGCGGCGGCATATGCAAGAAGCGCGGCGGCGGGCGGACGGATGAAGGTGTGGATGGCGTCCCAGATCGTGTCGAAGTACGGAATCTTGTCGGCGAGGAATTCAGTCACGTAGAGTGCGAGCGCGATCCCGAGTACCCAGGGATGAGAAAGAACCTGCAGCCCAGGCGGCAGGTGAAGAACGTCGAAGCGCTGCAGAAGCCCAAGCGTGGCAACTGTGGCATAGAGATTCAACCCGGAGGAAAATCCAGCGCCAAGCGCGAGGCCGAGGGTTTCCAGGGGATTCATGCAGGACCATCATAGCAGGCGAGAATGGTCCAGACAGGCAGTTACTTCTCCATCCGCAGGTTTGAGGTTCTGTTTGACCGGCTGATGAAGGAAAGCGATGCTCTTGATAGGACGGTCATCCATGTTTGGGCTCAGCCATCTCTTTTATCCCTGGGGATTCCTGGTTCAAATCTTCGCTATTGTGCATTTCGTGCGACGACGTCCGGAGAACTACTGGTTCTATGTCATTTTCTTCGGCGGCTTCCTTGGGGCGGGCGTGTATATCGTCGCGGAAGTGATTCCGGATCTGGGGCTTCTTCGCGGTGTCTTTCAGGGAATTGGGCGACGGTCGCGCATTAGAATTGTCGAGGCGCAAATCCTGGATAATCCGTCTCCGGCCAATTACGAAGAGCTGGGCGAACTCTATAAAGATCTCGGGCATTTTGAGAAGGCGCGAGAAGCTTTCACTCACGCGATCGATGCGCGGAGCGCATCTCCGTACACGTTTTATTCCCGAGCACAGTGTTCGTTGGGAATGAACGATCTGGCGGGCGCAATCGCCGATTTGGAGCGGGTGGTCGCAGCGGACAGAAAATTTGACTATCACCGTGCCGGGGGGCTGCTGGCCGATGCGTACACGCGAACGGGACAGCTTGAACGCGCGGATCAACTTTTCGCGGAAGTCACGCAGATTTCGACGACTCCGGAGACGCTGTACAACTACGCGAACTTTCTGAAGACGGCAAACCGGCACGATGAGTCGCGCGAGTGGGCAAGACGCGAGCGCCCATGGTTCCGCAAAGGCAAGGCGCTGCTGAAGGATCAGGCCACTGCGTAGAGTTCGCGAATCAAAACTCCATCTGGAGGACCGAAAACATGCCGTTTGGAATGTGACGTGGACCAGGTCCCTTGTCGCACTGCTCCTCTGGACAACTTGTCCCTCAGAAAATTACGCTATCCATAACATCTTCCATGTTTTTCATTCTAAGCGCGCCGTGGAATGGCGGTGGTCCACAGCGCGTAGAAGCCCCGCCCGGGAACTGGTTCGCTCCACCCGGTAGCAATCGGAGCAGCAGCGGAGGCAACCAAGCTACTGAAGTCTCTGATGTAGAGTCGCTATGGCAACTTAGCCGTGGTGAACGAGTTCGCTATGCAGCCTTGTGTTCGATGGGAACGAGTTGGCAACCCAACTGTTTGGCTAGCCGCTTGAGCTTCATTTCCAAGCGCTTCTCCCAGCCGCTTGGTTGGGGAATCGGTCCAATCGGACGCTGATTGGGAATCGAGGGCGCAATGTCAAATTGACCGGCGAGTGGCGCGGGCGAACGTTTTTTCTTGAGGACAGCACGCGATGAGAGCGCCCTTCGCTCAGCGGCTTGTCACCGTCGCGCTGGAGCTTTCCGCGAGGAGATGGTCGATGCTGGATTGGGTCTCGCGGATGAGGATGAAGCCGGCTTCCCCGGTGGCGGAGCTGGCGAAGCCGGCGTGAATGCGGCGGACGCGGCCATCGCGGCCGAGAAAAATCGTTGTGGGATAGGCGCCGAAACCGACGAGTTGAGGAAGTTTTTCGGGGACTTCCCCGATGGCCCCCGCGAGCAGGACCGGATATGGAATTCCGAACTCCTTGATGAAGGAGACGATGCGGGGCTTGTCTTCTACCGGATCGCCTGCGGCTTCAAAACTTAAGCTGACAATTTCCAAGCCGCGGGCGTGATATTGCCTGTACAGATCGACGAGAAAGCGAGCCTCGTCGCGGCAGTTGGGGCACCAGGTCCCGCCAATGGTTAGAAGAACGACCTTGCCGTGGAATCGTTCGTCGGAGTTTGAGATCATCTTTCCGTCGAGATCGGGAAATTGGAACTGAAAAGGGTCGCTGGGATTCTTGATGCTGGTGAAACGCGCAGAATCCGGAGGTTCGGGGATGCCCTTGGCGCGCGCTTCCGCAGCCCGAGCGGCCATATATTTGTTGAGTCGATTGTAGGTTACGTCTAGTGTGCCGTCCAGCTGGAGTGAGGCTTCAAAAAGAACAGGACGCTCTCCGGCAAAATGACTGAGCACAAGGGTGTTTCCTTGCCAGCGGCCGGCCAGCGTACCGGTGTCACCGTCGACGCGAAGAATGGAGCCTGTAACTTCAGGACCGGACTGACGGAGATAGAGTTTCCAGGAAAGGACGGAGCGCGAATCTTTTGTGGGGCCCTTGTCCTCGCCCACCAGTTGCATTTCCCAGCTGCCGGCAATTTGCGGGTGGGAGGCGGATTCGGAGTGGGAAGGGCGAAAACGGCGAGCGCGGAAAGCGTACTGTTTGCCATTTTTCCGGTTGTAGCGATAGGTGCCCTGGAATTGTTCTCCATCAAAGGTAGCGGTGAGCGTGGCGTCGAGAAACTCGTATTGAAGCTGGAGTTCATTGTTGACGAAGCGGCCGGAAGTGGAGCCGATTTTCTTATCGCCTTCAAAGAAAAAACCGTTGACTTGACCGTTCCTCGAGACAATTTCAAAGCGAAATGGGATTTCCGCTTGTCCAACGACAACCGAAGCATCCCAGAGGCCGTCGATCTTTGCCTCTGCGGCCAGCGAATAGCGAAAAAACACGGCGGCGACAGCACAAAAGAAAAGTGGCAATACGAGCATATCCGTTCGAAGGGAACGACCGCGCGGCGAGAGGTCAATCATAGCCTTACTTTCTCCTGAGCCTTGACAAGCGGCAAAGCCAGCTTGCCCTTGTCTCTGAAATCAGCACGATGTCTTCCATCGGCATCAAACTGACCGAGAGGAAGATTTTGGAGGCGCGAGGCGGAATCGAACCGCCGATAATGGCTTTGCAGACCATTGCCTTGCCACTTGGCTACCGCGCCCCGGAATTAGAGATCGGGGGCGAAGACCGGAGAGAAATCTTCGCCCCAAGCCCCTGTTTTGTGTTGCACCTGCAAACTCTTCTTGCCTTGCTGAGAAATTCTCCTGACTAAAGTTTGAGCGGGGATGGGAGCCCGCCGCAGCGGGCTCCCCTAAAAGAGAAAAAAAACGCGCCCGTTAGCGGACGGTGGCTGCCAGCTCAGATTAAGCGGCACGCGTTTCGTTGACAATGGGAGCGCCGATGAGGTTGCCCCATTCGGTCCAGGAACCGTCGTAGTTACGGACCTGGTTGAAGCCCAGCAGATACTTCAGGACGAACCAGGTGTGCGAACTGCGCTCGCCGATGCGGCAGTAGGCAATGACTTCGTCTATGGCGGTGATGCCCTTGGATTCGTAGAGTTTTGAAACGAGGACTTCCGGGTGTTTGTAGTCACACATTGCCATCTCCTTTTGTGTTCGGTTAGAAAATCGTCTGCTCCCCAAATGAAAAACCCACCTGCCAGTTCATTCTGGTGGTGGGATTGCAAGACCTTCGAGGCTTGTCTGAAACGCTAAATAGCCAGCCTCCCCGCGCCAGAAGACACACGCATACAGCACATACAACAGATGCAGAGCTGCTCGTTCTTCTGGCCGAAAATGCACATAAACCAAGCATACATGAGAGGTGAGGACTTGGCAATGGTCCAGGAGAAGAGTGAGAAGAGTCGAGAAAAGTCCAAAGATTTCACAAACCCCGGCCTGAGAACCTTGGTAATCCATCAAAGCATTGTGTTTGACGGTTTCCAGTTCTTGCGGAAGGATCGCAGTGAAGATTCAGAAGGATAAGATGCCGAAGATTGAACTTTCCGGTACCAAGGGAAAGGGAGGACCTGCGCCCAAGGAAGGGCACTCGAGGGGTACAGGGAGGGCGGGAGCCTCTATCCGGTATCCAGCCGGGGTACGAAGAACAGGTACACCAGCCTTTGGGCTCGCGGCTGGAGGCAAGGGAAGTTCGAGAGGAGAAGACCGTGGTGCGGGGGAGAACAGCGACGAGTTTTTGCGTGTAGGCGTGTTGGGGGGCGCCGAAGATTTGCGGCAGGGGGCCGCATTCGACGATTTCGCTGGAGTTGAGAATGGCGATGCGATGACACAGCGCGACGACAGATAGGAGATCGTGGGAGATATCGAGGATACCCATGTCGAGTTCGCAGTTGAGGTGCGCGAACAAGCGACTATTGGATCAAATATGGTAATTGTTGCGATATGAATTGGAGGGATCTGCGGAGAAACAGCTCACGCTGTTCGAGAGGCTCGCTTGCTCGCGGAGCTGCGATATAACGCCGCCCTCTGAAGTTTGGCCGCGAGGTGCGAGATCACTGACTGAAGCCATGAAAATAGCGAGCGCGTCAGTTACG
>QHZC01000598.1:2119-4300 GCA_003224515.1 Acidobacteriota bacterium | reverse complement strand
CATTGATACGAGGTGGGAATGGTCTGAAATTTTTCGCCCGACAGTATGCCCCAAACTAGCACGTGATTAACTAATTTATTATGTACATTAAGAATTTATATAGGCTCCTGTTCGGACGAATCAGAGCGCTACCCCAGCTTTTTGCACTCCGCCCGGCCGGCCTCCGAGGTGGTCTGTCCGATCAAAGATGAGGAATCCGGCATTTCGCGCACATCTTAGGTTGCTCCAGAAGGCGCGTCAATTAAGACAGACTGCTTACGCGCCAGCATTGGTACCGTACGCGAAATTCAGAGACGCAGCATACCTAGGATGTTCACAGTGATAAACACACTGATGACCCACTACGCTACGGGCGGCAGAGCTTCCGGGTCGAGCGCGACTGCTTCCGTTTTACTTGGCAGTTGTCACGAGCTTGTTGCTCGGTGCGGCGGAGCGCTCCGCGCGTCTTTCTTGCTCTACGTGCCGGGTGCACTCGGCAACTTCATCATCGATCTCTTTGATTTCTCGAGCGAGATGAAAGTTTTGAGGATCCTTCGTGTAGGTCTCGAATAGCGCGTCCCTCTTGGCTTTCAAATCGTCGCGTTTCTTCTTCCAAACACCTGCCTCAGCAACCATAGGTTTAACCTCGGAACCAGTGTGCGCCTTTTCTTGGTTTGCCGATAGAGCCGCAAAAAGATGTGCCTAGAGTCATACGCTGTCCATGTTCCCGACGCCGTGATACGGAGAGCGGAGAAGCGCAGGAGCCCCTTGGGCAAGCTCAGGCCAAGCAGGGAAGGGCTCCTGCCACCGCGGAAAGCGGGCAAGATGAATAGAGCGTCGAGCGTTCGTTATGCACGGACGGCAAAGGCAGGGCGGACTGAAGTCCGGCCCCTGCAAGAGAAGGCATAGAAGAGACAGAAGCGAGGGAAGCCGCGAGTCCTCAGGAGCGGAAGAGGACGGATTCGCGCTGGAACATCTTGATGGCGAGGAACAGGGCTACGGCGGCATACACGCAGGTGGAAATAAAGATGATGGCGATGAAATCCCAGTGGTAAGTGCCGGCGACAAGTTCTTTGCAGAGGAGGCTCATGTTAAGAATGGGGATGAGCGAGAGCTTGGGAGTAAGCTCGACGCCGGGGAGCATGGCGGCGATCGCCGGGATAATGACGACGAAAGTCAGTGGCGTCAGATAGCTTTGCGCTTCCTTGTAGGTTTTGGCGAACAGAGCAATGGTCATCAGGGTGGCGGAAAAGAATACGGCGAGCGGCAGAGCCATGATAAAGACCGATAGTACCGTCTTGGGACCCAGCTGGAGCAAAAAGGCGGCAGCCTCGCCCCGCTGGCTTCCGGAGTTTTCACTGAAGCGATGCAAGAAGGAGAAAGAGACACCCATCGATAGGACGGAGAGCGCAGCCGTTGCAAGCGAGGCAGTAAGAACGAGAAAGAATTTGCCGAGCACGAGATGCATCCGGGAGATGGGGCTCGAAAGAATGGTCTCCATAGTGCCGCGTTCTTTTTCGCCGGCGGTGAGGTCCATGGCTGGGTACATGCCGCCCGTCATGCAGAGAAGGATGACCATGTAGCCGATGATGCCGCCGAAAGCGGCGCCGCTGACTTTTTCGGGGGGCGCGACATTTTCCTGTTTGACTTCAAAAGGCTGGAGCACAGCCCCCGGGAGATTTTTCGCGGCGAGACGTTCTTTCACCACGTTGTCCCGGTAGTCTTTCAGGTACTTTTCGATTTTGTCGGTCGCAAATTCAGACTTCAATTCTTCTTTGTAGTTGTAGATCTTGACGGTGTCTGATTTTTGCCGGGCGACATCGCGCTCGAAACCGGGAGGGATTTCCACCGCGGCGCGAACTTCTTTATTGATGATCTGATCTTTCCATGCGGGCGCGGCAGGGACGATCTCGATTTTTTCGAGCTTTTTGAGTCCCTCAACGACGGCAGGCGAGTCTTCGCCGCCGAGGATCATGACTTTGGGAGTTTCTTGCTTGGCTTTGCCGACCAGGGCGACAGCCAGGGCGCCGAAACCCACGCTGAGAACGGGAAAGAGCAGCAGCGGGACGATGATGGTGGAGATGAGAGTGCGGCGGTCGCGGAGGGCTTCGGTGAGTTCTTTTCTGTAGACGATGCCTACATTGCGCAGGGACATGTCAGTTGGCCTCCGCGGAAACGTAATGTGGGGCGACGACTTTGATG
>QHZC01000598.1:0-1952 GCA_003224515.1 Acidobacteriota bacterium | reverse complement strand
TGACCGGGGGATGGTGAACGAGGGTACGGGCGATGGAGGTCTTCTGCTTCATGCCGGTGGAGAGCTTGTCGCAGCGTCGGTCGCGGAAACCGTTCATGTCCAGGCGATTAAAGATGTAGTCGACGCGCTTTTCGAGCGTGGCTTCGTCTAATCCGTTGAGGCGGCCGAAGTATTCGACCAATTCCTGGGCGGTGAGACGAGGATAGAGGGCGGTTGCCGTAGAGAGAAACCCGACGTTGGCGCGGACTTTTTCAGGTTGCTCGACGACGTCGTGGCCGCATACCAGTGCGGTGCCGTCGGTGGGTTCAAGGATGGTGGCAAGCATTCGAAGCGTGGTGGTTTTGCCGGCGCCGTTGGCGCCGAGGAGGCCGTAAATCTTGCCGGGCTGACAGGTGAAACTGACGTTGTCGACGGCGCGGATATCACCGCGCTTCTTGTCCTGGAAGCGCTTGGACAGGCCGCAAGCTTCGATCATCGAAGGACCCCTAGCTGGGAGTTCCGAGGAAAGGGCAAAGAGCGTTCAGATTCTACTACGAGAGAGAGCGGGGAAATGTTACGTGAAGAAAAATGGGCAGGCAGGGCAGACTTCAGCCTTTGTGGCAGATAGGGCACTGCTTGGCATCAAATCGATCGGGCGTGACGCCGAACATATTGTTGCACTGGATGCAGACACGGTGGATGACAGGACTGACGACGGCGCGTGGTTGGATTGGTTTTTTCGAGCCACCCGATGAAGGCGCGGCGGTTTTCTCAGGGATGCTCTCGGCAGACATGGGCAGATTTTACCACGCCGGGGTCTTTCCTCTATAGGGAATCGACGGCATCGCTGGGATCGAAAAGACGCATCCGTTAGGGCGAGATGCCGGGTCCCAGGACAGGGCGAAGAGAGGGCCGGGCGCAGGATAAACAACGCCTCGAAGGAATCTAGAGAAAGCCGCGCTGCTCTTGCTAGAATGAAGTATCTTGGCGCCTTCCCGACAGGGGTCAAGCAAGCCACGGACAAGCAAGAGAAACGCTGCGCCGGAGCAATGTGTCCTTGCGCCTTAGGGAGTGCTGGCCCGCGCAGAATAGGAGAATATGGATCGCAGGCTGCGAAATCGAATTTTGCTCTACCTGCTGCTGGCGGGAGTGCTGGCGTACGTGGGGCTGGAGTTGAGCGGGCGAAAGCCGGTGCCCAAAGTTGCCGTAGTTGAACCGACGCGGGAAAACCTGGTTTCCTCCATCAGCAGCAACGGAAAAGTGGAGCCGATCGCGCCTTACGTGATGCGAGCGCAACTCGATACGTTTGTCGAAAAGGTGCGTGCTACAGAGGGGCAAACCGTCAAGAAAGGGCAAGTCATCCTGGAATTGGATGTCAAGGATGTGGCGGCGCGGCTTTCCGAAGCGAAGGGCAAGCTCCTACGAGCGCGGGACGATTTGCGGGCCGCGAAAGCGGGCGGCAGAACGGACGATGCGGCCAGAGTTGCGGGGGATCTGGCAAAAGCACAAGCGGAGCGCGACCGGCTGCAAAAGAATCATGAAGTGCTGCGGCGGCTGATGGTGCAGCAAGCCGCGACCGAGGACGAACTGGCGGCGAACGACCTGGCCTTGACGAAAGCGCAAGCGGAAGTGACGCGGCTGGCGGCGGCCAAACAGGAGTTTGAACGGAGCGTGAAACTGGACACAGACCAAGCGGCGCTGCACGTCGAGCAGATTCAAAACGAAGTGGCGGCACTCGATGAAAAGGTGCGGCAAGGCCGAATCACGGCGCCGGTGGATGGAACGCTCTACTCGCTGCCGGTGAAAGCCGGAGATTACGTGGAGCTGGGGCGTCTTCTGGCGGAAATGGCAGACCTGCACAAGGTTCGCGTGCGGGCGTTCATCGATGAGCCGGAGCTGGGCGCGCTGGAAGCGAACGAGCCAGTGAAGATCACCTGGGATGCGCTGCCGAGCAAGACCTGGGTGGGGAAGAC
>QHZC01000004.1 GCA_003224515.1 Acidobacteriota bacterium | reverse complement strand
GGTGGCGAGTCGAGAGACCCAAGGAGTGGCTCTTCCCAGGCGATTTTCCAGGCCAGCACATCACAGTTAGCGCGGTTCAGCAGGAGTGCCAGGAGACCCGCCGGATCTCGAAAATTCCCAAACGTATCACGCCCCATTCGCTGCGTCATGCCTTTGCGGTCCACCTGCTAGAACGAGGCACCGACGTCCGCAGCATTCAACTCCTG
>QHZC01000003.1 GCA_003224515.1 Acidobacteriota bacterium | reverse complement strand
CGGCGACCGCCATTGCCCGAAGTGCCAGTCGCTCGCACGTGCCGCGTGGGTCGAGAAGAGAATCTCCGAAGTTCTCCCGACACACTATTTTCATGTCGTCTTCTCCGTCCCCGAACAGATCGCTTCCCTTGCTTACCAGAACAAAAAGGTCGTCTACGGCATTCTGTTTCGGGCTGTGACCGAGACCTTGTCCACCATCGCTGCCGATCCCAAGCATCTGGGAGTCGAAATCGGCTTCTTTGCCGTACTCCATAGTTGGGGACAGAACTTGCTGTTTCATCCCCACCTCCATTGTGTCGTCCCGGGCGGCGGAATCTCTCCTGATGGTACTCGGTGGATCTCCTGCCGCCCGCGCTTCTTCTTGCCCGTGCGGGTGTTGTCCCGCCTTTTCCGCCGATTGTTCTTGACGTATCTGGAGGAGGCTTTCGACACCGGCAAGTTGCGGTTCTTCTCTTCGCTTCAGGCGCTCCAAGATCCGCAGGCTTTCGCCCGTCATCTCGATTTGGTGCGAGACGTGGAATGGGTCGTCTACGCTAAACCGCCCTTCGCCGGACCACAGCAAGTGGTGAACTATGTCGGCCGCTACACCCACCGGGTCGCCATCTCCAATCATCGGATCGTCGATATCGAAGGTGGTGATGTGAAATTCACCTGGAGAGACTATCGCGACAACAATCAACAGAAGACCATGACCCTCTCGGCAGACCAATTCATCGGGCGATTCCTGCTTCATGTCCTACCGAGTGGGTTCCACCGCATTCGCTACTACGGATTTCTCGGCAATCGCCACCGCAAGGAGAAGTTGGGGCAGTGCCGCAAACTTCTCCACATGGCTCCTCCGAGTGAAAGTTGTTCTATCCCTGCGACACCGGAGGACTATCGCGATCGATACGAGAAGCTCACGGGCCGCTCTCTGCGTGAATGCCCCCTTTGCCATCGCGGTCACATGATCCCCGTTACGATCCCGACGGAGGTTGGCTCCTCGCCGACCATCAAAGACACATCATGATCCACCCCGCACGACTACAAGCTCTCGCCAAGAACTCGAAGCCGTCGAGTCGACGGAGTCGTCTTGTCTCACGGAGTTCTGAACCCTTTGCCGTCAGCCAAAAATCCCACATTCTGACCTGTGCGGCCTCGCTGAACTCCCCTCATCGCGGCCCGCCGAAATCATTTCAACGTCTACCTGCGGAATACTCTCTCTTCGGCGTCTCCGATTCACCAATCAAAACCCATAGCTCAGACACCAAGCAGCGGTTTAGTTCAATCCATTTTTAGCTCACCGGCACGGCTCCGATCACGTTCCGTCCCCGATTACACCTACTGTCGCCGCGCCGCCAAGCTAAAAATGCTCTGCAAAATCTGCTGCAGTAGATTTCTATTACACGAAAGTCTCCATCCGGCTGCTAAAGGAAATCCACGCCGCTACACATCCCGGCGCACAACTGGAACGCACCAGCGATCCCGCGAGCGAAGCGGAACATTAACAGCGCCAGGCCGATCTGCTGGCCGCTCTCGCCGCCGAGGAAGAAGAGAAGACGGAAGCGGGATAAGAGTGTGCTATACTTGTATAGCAAGGAGTTTACTATGCTAGCCGTTCGGCTTCCGCAGTCCATCGAAAAACGCCTGGAGAAGCTGGCCCGGCGCACCGGACGCACCAAGACCTACTACGTCCGCGAAGCCATCCTCGAACACTTGGAGCATCCGCAGCGGCGAAGAGCGCACCATCCCGCTGAAAGACGCAATGAAACGTCATGGCCTGGAGCGTTGAGCTCTCCGAGACGGCCGAGCGAGAACTGGACAAGCTCGACGCGCAGCCCCGCAAGCGCATCTTGAAGTTCCTTCACGAGCGAGTCGCCAAGCTGGAGGATCCCCGCAGCATCGGAGAAGCGCTACACGGCTCGCCGCTCGGAGAGTTCTGGAAATACCGTGTGGGCGATTACCGGCTCATCTGCAAGATCGAAGATGACCGCCTGCTGGTGCTGGTCCTCCGCATCGGACACCGCAAGGAAATCTATCGCTGATGGAATACCGCCGTGCCACGCCGAAGAACGTGATCCATATCCGCATACGTGTGGAGGGTACGGAGTTCGTCCTCGAAGAACAAGGGCAACCCGTGGCCGTGGTAAGTCCTGTCGAGCCGCTGGCGCAAGACTGATGCCTTTGCAACGATGCGCCTGTTCATGTCCGTGTTTGGTGTGATCGGCATTTTGCTCGGCACGTCTTGGCTTTGGTTGTTCAATACGCGCTCGATCAAAGAGCAATTTGGACGTGCGACAAAGCCTCACGAGGAGCGCCGGCCCATCAGCATTTCAATCATCGGATGGTATTTGGTAACGACCGCTTTGTTCTTCCCAATCACTTTCTTGACTCCCATGCCCATGTTCTTCTTTTGGTTCTTTCTGACTGGACGGAGCGGGACTCTGTTTGCGTTCCTAGTGTGCGTCCTCCACGTAGTAATGGGCGTCGGTCTTTTGAAGCTCAAACCTTGGGCCTGGATCACTTCGATCTCTTATTTCACGCTTTTCCTCGCGAGTGCACTAACCGCGACGCTGATTCCAGGAGTTAGAGCCCGCATCGACCAGATGCAAGCTGAAATAGCGGAGCGGGTGTTCGGCGATTCGTCGGGCGTAATCGCGGCTGCGCAAAACCAACTGCATTTCCACACCTTGTTAGGTCTCCTATTCGCTGTTTTGTGTCTCGGTCTGCCATTGTGGTTCTTGATTAGGAATAAAAGCGCCTTCGAACCGACTCCACAACCTCTTTAGATCACCTGGAGGGAATTGGATTTTCTTTCGAAGCAGCCAGTGCCCGAAAAACGGGATTTGCATTTAAAAATGCTCTGCATTTCTAGGGATTTCCGGAAAGTGGGAATTGGCCCCGACTGCTCAGGAGGTAGCGCGATTGTGATCGGTGACACTGGCACCGGTACCCTCGCTCCACAGCGCAAGGCCGCAGTGATTGCAGTGCTTCGGCATTACAGGGACCCACAAACTCCGGAAGCGGTAGCCGCATCGGGGACAAGGCCAATATGCCATTTTCCATTCGTAAGACCCGTAAACCAGATACGCCTAACGCTGCGGCAGCGACGATCCAAAATCCCCAGTCCGTTCCCCTCGTCGCCGTTAATACAAGGCGACACCAATCAGCAGGAGGAAGAATGCCAAAACATAAGAGTTTCTCCGCAAACGCCGGTATTCCTTCCAAGCTTCTGAGTAAGCAGAAGGGTGTTGGGATGGTTTTTCCGGTACGATTGCCTCTACTTTGTCCGTCAACGCTAATAGCACAACAGCAGCCGAAATTACGGCGCCAACGAACCAGTTCAAATGGAAATCGAGCGCCACGCCGAAGACGTTTCCCGCAGCCACGAGAGTTGCCAGCAGCTTTATTAACCAAACGACACGGCGGGTATGAGCTACGGTTTGGCGGGTGATGGTTTGTAGCGATTTCGTCGTCCGGATGCTGAGCCAAACCCAGACCACGCACACAAGGATTGGCGCAAATTTGTCAAACAGGTTGACACTCATAAATTCGTCGTGCCACAAAAAACCGGAACGTTCAAATAACGTATGTGTCGGCAGACTCGCTAGCCAATACACATAAATCTCGGAATGCTCGTGCTTCAAAAGGTGAATGTGCACCTGATTCTCTTAAGATCGATGGTAGGCTTCGCCTCAAATCACGATAGATCAGTCTCATCTGCCGAAGGGTCGGCGAACGCTCCTCGCGAACGAAGGCATTAGCTAGTGCCCCAAAAACTCCATCGATTGTGCCACCGTGAACATGAACATCAGTCCCACTTAGATCGCTTAATGACTTAGCAAGACGATGATTCTGTGACTCGAAAACAAACCAAGCGTGTCGAGTAAATCGTTGTGCTAAACACACGGAGAGGCCCAGTTCAAAAGGCATGTTGAATCGAGGCGTACAAGGCGGTGTTCTATCAAGTTCTACGCGAGATAAATCGTGGAGAGCGATTGAGCATGTTTCGAGCAACCGTAGAATCCGGTCCAGTCTTCGGGCGCTTGTGGAAATTTCCAGTGTTGCTCTCGGAATAAATCCGAATGCACTTATGCAGACGCTCGAACTTAACATCGTACGGAATATTCAAGAAAACGTCAGCGGGACGAGTTGCGACTACTTGAGCGCGCTTTCGTCGAGGCATGGCTTCTGTTGGAGCGCCTCCGGTTAGCGTTCGTGTTCGGACGTTTTCGTGAGGGCCTTGCCATCTCTAAGCGCAATGCCTTAATCGCTCGTTTCATTCCTTCAGTGCTGGTTTTCATCACATGAAACGTATCCGGAGCTCTGAAACGACCGCGTTTGTCTTTATGCCCAAGCATTCGCTTGACTTTTTTCACGTCGCCTTTGGAAAAAACGAAAGCTACATAACCAGCTCTTTTGTTATGGTTCAGCAACTTCACAAGTTGATTTTTGCGCGATTTAGACACGCCGAGAGTCTTTGCGGTCTGACTAGCAGAAGCAAAAGGTGTTTTTATTAAGAAGGTTCGACTCATTTGCTGTCTCTAGACAATCTTCAAATAGAATCTTAACAGTGCGAGCATCGTGTAGCAATGTCCCCACAAAAGTCCCCACACGCCGGGTGGAAACTGCGCGCAGGGCACGTACGTGTCCCAGGGGGAATAAAACCGGAAAAGCAACCCTGCGCAAGAATTTCACGGATTTGATTAAGAGCGTCCTCTTCGTACGTTGGCATACGTAACCTTATGCGTACTCGCTAATCATTCAAAAACTCGTCCATCATCCGACCGAATCTCGGTACGTGAGGAGGAAATCGACCTTCTTCCACGAAAGAGTCCCTCAATTTGGCGAAGTAGCTAGCTTCTTCAGGTATCCATTTACTTCTTTTGCTGATCAAGACGTCGGCAAGCCCCCAAACAGCTGCAAAACCGATTGCTGCAACGTTCCAGGTGCCATCGCTTGACTTTAATCCAGTTTCAAACGCGTTCACACAAACGGGTAGGCCTATGTAAAGCAATAGCGTTATTGGATTGAACGAGAGTACGACATCACGGGCTTGATCTTGGTCCTCAACTTTCGAAAGCTCTCCGACCAAAGTGTTCACGGCCCGCCTGAACGCACTTCTACCATCAACATTTGCGTTCCGAAATCTAAGTACAGTTTTCATTGAATGATCAGCGAGACCAGCTGGCGAGAGATACCTGAAAGCAAGGGCGGCGCTCATGTCCTCATGTCTGCACTATCGGCGGGGTTCCCTCCAGCTTCGTCCATATTCCCGTCCATCGCAAAGTATTGCATCGCGAGAAACATAGATTCGCTATCTGTGAGCTTGGGAAGTGCCCTTCTTCGTGCGACAGTGTTCGAGAGGAAAAGCATGTATCCGTCAGCAAGGCCTCGTGGCAAATGGAGCCAATCGCCCTCACGTGCAACGGTTCTGCCTCGCCAAACGTCGTACGCTTACAAAATGAATGACTTGGCGCAAAGCTCGATTCAGATTAGATTCTCGTCATGATCGTGTTGCTTCGGCATCTCCTCGGGTGGATGGTCAGCGCTTTCAGGTCCCGGGAGGACCTCGTCCTTGAAAACCTGTCTCCGTCAGCAATTGCTGGCTCTGCAGG
>QHZC01000594.1 GCA_003224515.1 Acidobacteriota bacterium | reverse complement strand
CGCGTCGAAGCCACCAAGACAAAACAGGCGCAGGCCGCTGCGATGCTCGAAACACCGGTCTACTTTCCCTATCTTCCAAAACACGACCGCGTGCAGCAAACCATCCCCATGACGTTCCCGCGGCGCGGCATCTATCGTCAGGAAGTTTTCCGCATGGTCACCCGTTTCCCGTTTGGCTTCCTGCGGAAAACGCGCCAGCTCAACTTGAAAACCGAAGCGCTGGTCTATCCATCCGTCGAGCCAACCGCTGAATACCTGGAAATCCTGCCCGGCCTGCAAGGGGCGCTGGAAAGCCTTACTAAAGGCCGCGGCCAGGATCTCTATGCGCTGCGGGATTACCTCCCCACGGATAGTGCGCGCCACGTGCACTGGAAAGCTTCCGCACGCTCCGGTTCATTGATGGTCCGCGAATTCACCCGCGAAGACGACTGCCGCATCCTGCTCGTTCTCGATCCTCATCTGTCCGCGGAAGAATCCTCCAGTCTGAAACCTGGAGTGTCTGCGACAAACGAGCGCTTCGAGCGCGCTGTTATGATCTGCGCCAGCCTGGCCTGGCACTTTTATGAAAACAATTCTCTGTTGCAATTCCGGAGCGCCGGTGTAGAAACTTCTCTCGCTCCCGCCGACGAGATCATTTTCGCGATTCTCAAGCACTTGGCGATCGCGCGACCCCTGACACCTGATCCTGAGCAACTGCTGATGGCCGATTTAGCTGCCTCGCCCGAGCTTTTCAAAATCATCGTGACCAGCCAGCCCCACGGTTCCGTCCCCGCCTCCGTGTGGAGCTCCTCCTACGTCGTCTTCCTCGACGACCCCGTGTAGTAGGTGGGACAGGCATTCCTGCCTGTCCCCATCGTGCAGCAAAATTTCGGGGAAACGGACAGACAAGAATGTATGTCCCACTCAGCTGTGCGAGAATGTGCCAGCACTATGCTGAACGGCAGCGAACTCGGCACATTTCGGAAACAACTGCTTGGCTGGTTCCGCCAATTCCAGCGCGATTTGCCCTGGCGGCGGACAAAAGATCCCTATCGCATCTGGCTTTCGGAAATCATGCTTCAGCAGACGCGCGTTTCGGCGGCGATTCCGTATTACCAGCGATTTCTGCGGAGCTTTCCGGATGTTCACACGCTCGCCGCCGCGCCACAGGAAGAAGTGCTGCGCCTCTGGTCCGGTCTCGGGTATTACGGCCGTGCGCGCAATCTGCAAAAGGCCGCGCAAGAAATTGTCGCGAAGCACGGCGGAGAATTTCCAACATGCCTGAATGATGCTCTCGCGTTGCCCGGCATCGGAAACTACACTGCGGCTGCGATTTTGAGCATTGCCTTCGGTGCAAAACATGCCGTCCTCGACGGCAATGCCGCGCGCGTCCTTGCGCGACTCGGCGCGATTCGCGGAGACATCCGGGAGTCACAGCGTTGGCAAGAGTTGCAAAAAACAGCGGATCACTTGCTCCAACCGAAATCACCGGGCGATTGGAATCAGGCAATGATGGAACTTGGCGCAACGCTGTGCATTCCAAAATCGCCGCTATGCCCACTCTGCCCCGTCGCCCAGTTCTGCCAAGGCCGCAGGCTGGGTATCGCCGAATCCTTACCGGAAAAACGGAAGAAGCGTGCCACCGTGGAAGTTACCCTGGCCGCTGCGGTATTCGCGGATGGAAAAGGCCAAACTCTTCTGTTGCCACCGCCAAAAAAAACAAAAGAGAGAGCCTCGGCTGATCATGTGCCGACGCTGGTTTCAAAAATGTGGCATTTCCCGACGCTCTCGGTCAGCGGGAAACCATCCGGGAAACTGAGCGCGTTCCTTCGAAAACTTATGCCGGGCGTTCAAAGCCGCAACTGGCAACTCGTACCGGCTGGTAAGGTCCGTCACGCAGTCACGTACCGCGCCATCATCCTGTTGTCCTTCCTTATCCAAGTAAAGAAACTTCCCCGCATCACCGGCGCAAAGCAGGTTCCCCTCGGTGATATCTCTGGCCTGCCCATTTCCAACCTCACCAGGAAGGTTGCCCACGCCGCGCTGGCAGCGGCAGCTTCCGCTCCAGCCAAGCAATGAGAGTTATCCTTTCGCCCAGCCTCGTTTCCGCCTAACCCCGCAGGTGCTACGATAAAAAGTCCGCCATGGCCGCCTCCCTCGCAACTCCGACTGACCCCGCGCTGCCCGCCGAGCGTTTCTTCCGCACCTCGCTCTCGCTGCTCATCCTCACTTCGACGGTCACGCTCGTGAGCACCGGAAAGCTGGACATCATCACCAGCCTTGTTGCTCCACTCGCCGTGCTCTACAAAGGCTTCCGCTCGTGGCACGAACGCTCTGCCGAACTTTCGCACCGCGCCGCAACCTGGTGCGTCCTGGCCTACCTGGCGTTCTTCCCCGTGGACGCCTTGTTTCTCTCGCGTTTCTCTGTTGGAAACTCGTCCAATCCGCCGCTATTCGCCGCGCTCCTGGGAGCGGTGCATTTTCTCATTTTCGTCACCGTCGTCCGTTTCTATAGCGCGGTCACGGACCGCGATGCGCTGTTTCTCTCCATGCTCTCTTTTGCGGGCATTCTCGCCGCGGCCGTTCTTACCGTCGATACCATTTTCTTGATTCTTTTTTTCGTCTTTCTCCTGTTTGGTATTTCCACTTTCGTTGGAATGGAATTACGCCGCGGAGCCGTCGGCGCCGTCTCGCCGGTTCTCCACGCGCACACCGAGCGCGATCGAAGATTGAATCGCGCGCTGAGTCTTTCCGCTCTCAGCGTTGCCGTCGGATCCATTGTTCTTGGTGGCGTGCTGTTTTTCTTTATTCCGCGTTTCAGCGCCGGATACCTCGGCCGCGCCAGTTTTAGTCTCTCCCTCATGACCGGCTTCACCGAAAATGTCGAGCTCGGTCAAATCGGCGAAATCAAAAAGAATTCCGCAGTAGTGATGCGCGTGCAAACGGGAAAGCCGGTGAGTTACGACCGGCTGCGCTGGCGGGGCATTGCGCTCAGCTCGTTCGACGGGAAGCGGTGGACTTCTTTGGATCGCAAGCCACAAGAGCTGAAGCCCAAAGAGGATGGCTGGATTTACACCGCGGATTCGACACCGAAGACGGATTCGCATGATCCTGGCATGTTCTACACCGTGTACCTCGAACCCATTGCCACCGATGCTATTTTTGTTCCCGGAAAAGTCACCCGGCTTCGCGGAAATTTTACCGGCGAAGGCGGAACCTCGTTTGCCGCGATGCGACGCACTTCTATCCTACGGGATTCCACCGGCACGCTTTTGAATCCCTTCCACAATTACACGGCCGTACGGTATGCCGGTATTTCAAGCTTGCCCCCCCTCAACGCGGCCAAGCTCCGCGCGGCTTCGACTGACTATTCGCCGTATATCACAGAAACGTACCTGCAGCTTCCACCGCTTGATCCGCGCATTCCGGAGCTTGCCAAACAGATTACGAAAAATGTCCGGACTCCTTTCGACAAGGCCCTGGCGATCGAAAGCTATCTGCGAAATCGTTTCACCTACACCTTGAATCTGATCGGTAGGCCCGGGGACGATCCGCTCGCTCATTTTCTTTTCGAGACTCGCGCTGGACATTGCGAATACTTTGCTTCGGCTATGGCCATCATGCTGCGCACGCTCGGCATTCCTTCACGCGAAGTCAACGGTTTCCTGCCGGGCCAATACAACGACTTGGGCGGAGATTACATCGTCCGCGCAAGTGACGCGCACAGCTGGGTAGAAGTCTATTTCCCGGGCATGGACTGGGAAACATTCGATCCCACGCCGGCGGGTCCGGAAAACGAGAGCGGCTTCCTGACGCGCCTGGGGCAGTTCGCCGACTGGATGGAGATCACCTGGAGTGAATGGGTAATCGGCTACGACTTTGCGCACCAACTGGTCTTGGCGCAGAATCTCCAGCGGGGTTCGCGAAATTGGAGCGAATCCGCGCGCGACTGGTTCGAACACAAACAGCGCGCGAGTAAGATGTGGATGAAGTCCTGGCAGCTTCAACGGGGCGTGCTGGGGTATTTGCTGCCGATCGCGCTAGTGCTCTTTCTAGTGGCTTTGCGTTTCAATCTTCTCGCTGAACTGAGCCGCCGCGTCCGTTTGTTCCTTCAATTGCGCGGATCCAAAGCGGTTCGCAGCGATCCCCAGCTTGCATCGCGGCTCTATGCGGAACTGCTTCGAATACTCGCGCGCCGTGGACTGATGCGAGGTATGTCGCAGACACCGTTCGAATTCGCGGTCGCGGTGGATTCGCCGAATCTCGCGCCCGCCGTCCGAGAATTCACGCAACTCTACGGCAAGGCGCGCTTCGGCGGCGCGCCTTGCGATACAACGCGCTTGCGTCAACTGCTCGGCCAGATTCGCGCGGCATTGCGCCGACGCTGAAGACAGATTACCTACTGTCGAGAGTGGGCGCCGGCCGCGGCGGGCGCGCTTACAAACACCAGCGTGAACGCTCGTGTTATAATTGAGGATTGCGCAAAGGCGCAAATTTACAGCCTATGACTAAGGTTGGATTCGTCAGCCTGGGATGCCCCAAGAACCTCGTCGACAGCGAGGTGATGTTGGGCATTCTTGCGCGCGAAGGATATGAACTGACCCCGCGCGTCGACGAAGCTGAAGTGCTAGTTGTGAACACATGCAGCTTTATCGAGGCGGCGCAAAAGGAGTCCGTGGATGCCATTCTTGAAATGGCGGAGCACAAGAAATTCGGCGCGGCAAAAAAACTGATTGTGGCAGGCTGCCTGGTCGAACGGTTTCGCGCGCAGATTCTAGAGCAGGTGCCGGAAGTGGACGCGGTCGTGGGCACCGGCGAAGTCGAACGCATTATGGAAGCGGTGGAAGGCGACTTTCGCGTGCTTCCCGCGCAGCCACCTGCATTTCTCTATCACGACTTGACGCCGCGCATCGTTACTACGCCGAAACACACGGCGTACATCAAGATCGCCGAAGGCTGCGATCACCCTTGCACGTTCTGCATCATTCCGCAGCTTCGCGGCGCGTTTCGCAGTCGCCGATTCGAATCGGTGGTGCGCGAGGCGGAGGATCTGGCGCGGGCCGGCGTGCGGGAAATCACGCTGATCGGTCAGGACACGACTTCCTACGGCGAAGACCTGGGCCTGCGCGCTGGCCTCGCACAACTGCTGGAAAAGCTTGCGCAGACACACGATCTGCTCTGGGTGCGTTTTCTGTACGCTTATCCGAATCGCGTCACTCAGAAATTGCTGGATACCATTGCGGCGCATCCGCGGCTCGCCAAGTACATGGACATGCCGCTGCAGCACGCCAGCCGCAATGTGCTGGCGCGGATGAGGCGCGGTTCGAACGGCGAAGCCTTTTTGAAATTACTGGAGCGCATTCGAACGACCATTCCCGGAGTTTCGCTGCGCACATCGTTCATCGTGGGGTTCCCTGGCGAGAAGGAAGCCGATTTCGAGGAGCTGTGCGATTTCGTGAAGGCCGCGAACCTCGATTGGATGGGCGTCTTCGAGTATTCCGACGTGGACAATGCGGGAAGCTACGCGCTGGATGAAAAATTACACGCGGAAACGATCAGCGACCGCCGCAACCGCTTGATGGCCATTCAGAAGAGAATCTCGCGCGAGAACCTGCGGGCGAAATATTTAGGCGCAAAGTCGCAGCATTCCAAGAACGGCCCTTTCACGGCGCTGATCGAAGGGTTCTCGAATGACCATCCTCTCGTGTGGGAAGCGCGACTCGAAGGCATGGCTCCAGAGATCGACGGGAAGCTGTACCTCACGGACATTGAATTGCCCAGTGGAAAAGTCGCAGAAGCCGGCGATGTCGTCCGCGTTGAAATTACCAAGACGGACGCTTACGACCTAGTTGGCCGCGTCGTTGAAATTCTGCCCCGGCTTGCCGGACCGGCTGGCGTCGGCGCTGCGGCAATCCCGCCAGTTCCGACCGCCGAAAAACTTCATCGCATCACCACCGGGGCACCCCTCCGCATCCTGGGCTGAGATATACTCTCTTTTCGAAGATAATGTTTTCTTGGCCTTTGGGACCTCTGTGTAAATCTTCTGACACGGAGAGCACAGAGTTCGCAGAAAATAAAAATGCGCCGGTCTAAATACCGGCCACTCAAAGGCAAGACTCGCAGGGAGTGGAATGCAGGCGGCGCCGAAGGAAGAGTTCAGAGAGAAAAAACAGCCAATGAAGCACAAATGCCCCATATGCAAAGCGGAGACCGACTCTACGATCCATTCAGACTTCCCTTTTTGCAGCCCGCGCTGCCGGGAACGGGACCTGGGCAACTGGGCCAGCGAGAAATACGTTGTGTCCGAACCGGTCTTCGATGAAGAAGACCCTACTGAAGGCGAGGGGAACAGCATCGTCCTTCCTTTGGACCACGACTTGGACAACCCGAATGACGCCGAACACTGACGCCACAGCCGCACCCGAAACACCGCGCAAGAAGCCGAGGCTCGCGCTGGCCGTCGCCACTGCTCTTGGCGTCGGCTACCTCCCCAAGGCGCCGGGCACATTTGGGTCGCTAGCGGGGGTAGCGACCGCCTACCTCTCGGCTGTCTTTTTTCTGCGGCCCACGTCCTTTGGCGGATTGTTTCCTCTGCATCCCGATTCCGACGCGGTGCTGGCGGACAGGCACTTTCTCGTCCCGGGCAGCGACATTCATAATGCCAACCTGGCTCTACCGATGTTCTGCGCGCTGGCCCTCCTCGTCCTGCTGGGGGCGATTGGGGTTTGGAGCGCTTCCCGGGCGGCCGCCTACGCGGAAATCGAAGATCCGCAATTCGTGGTCATCGATGAAGTCGCGGGACAGCATTTCGCTCTCTTGCTCCCGCTCATTCCCATTGCGCTGCCACATTTTACCGCGCACATGGACTTCTCCGTCTTCGCGATTTTTTTTGCGCTGAGCCTAGTAAATTGGAAATATCTCTTGCTCGGTTTTATACTTTTTCGGGTGTTCGACATTTGGAAGCCGTGGCCTATCCGCCGGCTAGAGAAACTGCCGGGCGGCTGGGGAATCATGGCCGATGACTGGATGGCGGGCATCTACGCTGCAATTTTGCTGCGTGTCGCGTTACACTTTGGTTTGCTTACGTTTCACATTGGCCTGGTATGAAATTCGGGTTCGGGTCGTCGGCAGAAAAAAACGGCATTCCACACATTGAGAGAGTTGCGCCCGCGGCGGCCATTCCGGGCGGAGAGATTACCATTCATGGGCGTGATTTCGTCTCGAGCGCGCAGCCGTGTCCGGTGGTGCGCTTCGGGGAAGCTGAAGCCAGCGTTGCTCTCGCCAGTGAGAATCGTCTGGTGGCGCGCGTTCCGGAAGGTGCGAACGGCGGAGTGGTGCGCGTCGCCACCGCCGGCCACGAAAGCCAGCCCCATCCCGTACACATCGGCCTGCAAATCGCGGACAACCTTCATCCTGTCGCGAACCCCGCGGTCGATCTGGACGGCAACATTTACGTCACGTTTTCCGGTCCGCGGGGCCAGCGTGTTCCCGTTTCGCTTTACAAGATCACTGCGAATTACAGCGTCAAGCCGTTTATCACTTCGCTGATGAATCCCAGCGGGCTGGCGCTCGATCGCATGGGCAATCTCTTCGTTTCCTGCCGCAACGACGGTACCATCCATCGCATCACGCCCGATGGCCGCGCCGAGCAGTGGATTGAAGGCATGGGCGTGGCCACGGGCATCGCGTTTGATCGACACGGCAATCTATACGTGGGCGACCGCAGCGGCACGGTTTTCAAGATCAGCCCGAGCCGCGAGATTTTTGTTTTTGCCACCCTTGAGCCATCCATCGCCGCGTATCACCTGGCGTTTCATCCCAGCGGTGATTTGTACGTTTCGGGGCCAACGACCTCCAGCTTTGACCGCATTCACAGAATTACCCAGGGCGGCGATGTGAGCGTTTTCTTCCGTGGCCTCGGCAGGCCGCAGGGCCTCGCTTTGGATCGCGACGGAAATCTTTATGTGGCGGCCTCTTATGCCGGCCGCCGCGGCATTGTGAGAATCACGGCGCAGGCTCAGGCGGATGTCGTGCTGAGCGGCTCCGGCATTGTGGGCATGGCGCTGCAGCCTTCTGGCCGCGCGATTCTAGCCACCACGGACTCCCTGTTCACGCTCGATTGGGACGTCCGTGGCTTGCCATTGATCGGATAATTGAACAGATGAAAGCGGAAATCATCGCGGTTGGTTCGGAGCTTTTGACTCCGGACCACATAGACACCAACTCGCTCTTCCTGACCGAAGAGCTGAACAAGCTTGGCATCGAGGTGGT
>QHZC01000593.1 GCA_003224515.1 Acidobacteriota bacterium | reverse complement strand
CTGACGAACTTCGGGACAACTCCTCTTTCCCTGAGTCGTATTGAGGTGCTCGACGCAGATCCGGGAACTGCCCAACAGATTGCCACCTTCGATGCAGAGCAACTCGAAGCCATGTTGCAGCCTCTGGGCGGCAAGACACTTTCTGCCCCCAAAGAAAGGCTCGTAATCTCCGATGGCCAGAGCGCCGTCGCATTCATGTCAGTAGCGTTCGACCCCAGCTCACACATTCCGGACAGACTGCTTCATCATGGGGCTAGACTCGCGGGCTTGATGCAGTGATGTAAGTGCGATATGATTGTGCATCATGCGCACAACGATTACGTTAGATGATCGTCTTCTGGACCGGTTGAAGAAGCGCGCGGCGCAGTCCGGCACGAGCGTCAGCGGGCTGATCGAACGCGCGGTGCGGCTGCTGTTGCAGGCCTCTGCGCCGCAGCGGCGAGACCGTTTCGATTTGGTGACGTTCGGCGAGGGAGGTCAGTTCACAACATTGAATATCGATAAGACCGCTGCGCTGCTTGAAGCTGACGACGTCGAGCGTTTTGGGAGGCAGCGCTAGCCGATGCAACTGCCGGACGTCAATGTCCTAATCTACGCGCATCGGCAGGACGCGCCCGAGCACGATCGATACGCGACGTGGCTTAGAGCCCTGGTCGAGGCGCCGGAACCGTTCGCGGTCGCGGAGATCGTGCTCGCCGGCTTCCTGCGAATCGTGACAAATCCCAAGATCTTTAAGCCGGCGACGCCGATGGAAACAGCGTTGGCTTTTTGCCGCAGGCTCGTCGAGTGGCCACGAGCCGTCTTCGTCATGCCGAGTCGCACACACTGGGACCTGTTTGTGAAAATGTGTGACGCCCTTGAGGGCGGCCCTTTGGTCACGGATGCTTATGTAGCGGCCTTGGCCATCGAGCACGGCTGTGAATTGATCACCACGGATAGCGATTTCGCTCGGTTCCAAGGACTGCGTTGGCGTCATCCATTGGGTGTGTAAAGAAGGCAAGTTGGGCTGTTTCCAGACCAGCCACGTGGGCGGACCATCGATTGGAGTGTCTTCGTTCTAGTAGCACCCTGTTCCGTCGGCCCGGGGCAAGTATCGGCGGAAGACTTTCGGTCGGTCAGCGCGTCGCATGGTGCTTCACCTCTGCAGCTATCTCTGGTAGTACGAATCTCACATGACGCGGTGACTTTTGCGTGCGGACGTCTAGCAGTCGATTTTGTGAGGAAGACTGTCTATCTCAGGCAAGCAAATCTGTGCACTTGGTTTCGGTCAGCGCGTCGCATGGTGCTTCACCTCTGCAGCTATCTCTGGTAGTACGAATCTCACATGACGCGGTGACTTTTGCGTGCGGACGTCTAGAGGTGCACTCGCTCAAGTGAGTTAAGACGACTCGGTCATCCGCAGTTTCCGCGCAGCGTCACGCACAACCTGACTGCGGACAATCATGGCCTTCGCGTTGGCCGCCAGCGCATTGCGGTCCGGGAACAGTTGACTCTCCGCGATGAGCTGGTTGGTGTTGTTAAGGAACACCGTCAGTGTGTCTAGCCCCGCCTTCAGGCGCTCGAATTGCTCGCTCTGGGCTGGAGTCAACGCCGGCTCCATCTGTTCGAATCGAGAAACCAGGCTCCGCAGAGTGCGGACCTGATCCGCGAGATAAGCCGTTTGATCGGCGAGCGTTCTCCAGTCCACAGAACTGTTCCGAAGATAGGCTTCCATCTCTTCGGCCTGGTTCTGGGCTCCTGCCGCTACGCGAGCAATATCAGTTAGATAAGAGCCAGCAGGACCGGTGACCACGCACTTGGTCTCCATCGCGGAAGCTGGAATGCAGACCAAGGTGGCGAGCAACAAACTAGCAAACAGTTTACGAATCATCGGTTTCTACCTCCTCTCGTCGGACTGATTGAACTTAAATTGGGTCACTTTCTTGACCCCTCGGCGAAGATTGATGCACTTACCCACAAAAAAGTTTCTTCACCCTTACGCTCATTCCAAGTAGTTTCAGTTCAATAATATACGGCTCACAGGCGGGTTTATCCGAGCGCTTGCGCCTTTTAGCTGCCATAGAGTTGGTGATTGCGCCCGAAGGGTTCTCCAATTAGCTGTGCAACGCGCCGCATGTAGAAGTGGCGTTCTCGCTGACGCATTCCGGCGGTTGGGAAAACTGCCGCCAGTTATACAAATGCGCAGGTCTGCTGTCCTTGAAGGACGTCTCCGACAAATAGGCGCTCAAAGGGTGGAGGCCTCGCCTACATGGTGAATCCGTGAGCGATTTCAGAATCGCACGCCAATCGTCACAGGGATCATCCTCGTAGGAATTCTGCCACCGTCGGCATAGTGGAACCGCGCTTCGGTGAAAAACTTCGCTCCAGTTTGCTTGATAGGCACGCTGAAACCGAATCCAGCGCTGCCACCGATGCCGTCGCGGACAATGGTTCCGAGCACTTGATTTGCAGGAATCGGCGCGATGAGTTCCACTAAATCGATCCCATTACTCCGAGACGCCTTGTCCGACAAAGACATTTCAGTTTGCCTGGCCGTCGCGCATTCCTTGATACAGCTCAAGGAAAACTCTGGCTACGACCTTTATTACGATGTGCTCGTGGGCGAGCGCAAGGGAGGAAAGAATCTGATCTTCGAGCAAATGAACGACCTGAAAACCCCGGAGAGGGCCATTAAATTTGCATTTGACCAAAGCATCGGCTTTGTCCCTTACCCTGGATATGGAATGGAGGCGGTTCGTGCCTGGAAGAGAAGAAACCCTTCACCAGCGCGCGCGGCTGCAGCGAGGGAGCTGGCGGATGACCCCGACCCGCGCACCGGCCGCGCTCTAGCCAAAGCTGTTTCCGACAAGGACTGGGTTGTCCGAGCTGCTGCGCTCGAGGCCATTGCCAAGCGCGGCGATCCGGCTCTTCTGGAGAGTGCGGCGCAGGAGATGTCGGACAAAAAGGACGTTGTTCGATTCTCTGCCGCCGCCACGGTCCTTCATTTAACGTGCATCGCGGAGAAAGAAAAGGGCGCGGTTGCGGACGAGCGCGGAACGGATGCGCGCGAAACATGTTCATCCAGCGGGACAAAGGACGGCCAAGACCGTTAGCTGACACGTGACGCAGGAACCTCCACAAGACAATCCAATTGTCGTGAAGTCAGACAACCCACGCGCAGCGGGTGGTGTCTGACTCGGTTGATCGAGTACTCTGCTTCGCCTCTTGCACCCATCTGTGTTACTACGAATCTCGCATGAAGCACACTCGTTTTTACTGGCAGTTCATGGGCAGTTCTTCCAGGAAGGACTGCTATCGCAGGCAAGCCAGGCGAACAGTGCGCTGTATGCGAATCTTGCAAAGGTCTTAGTTGCAAGGTTTTACGGTAAGTCGTTGATTCCACAGCTGGGGACGTAGTTCAGTTGGTTAGAACACTGCCCTATTGCTGCCCACTGTCACGGGGGGCTCGTCCTTCCCTCGATGAATAGAAGAGCAGAATCGCACGGCTTTAGCCGGGGATGGTTTTTCTGTATCCACGCTTCGTCGCGCTCTTCTAACTTCTAAATGTTGGGAGCCACAAACAGTTCAAGCATCCGGTGAAGACGGGACGGGTCACTGTGCCACATCCTGTTCGCGATATACCAGTTGGCACGCTGAGAAGCATTGAAAAGCAAGCGGGCATTAGATTGAGATAATTGATGGATTATATTGCATGAGGATCGTAAATCTGATTTTGGCGTGAGCTTCCCAGATTTTCCTGGGTGCATTACGGCTGGTAGAACTTTGGAAGAAGCGCGGCGCAGAGCGGCAGAAGCCTTGAGCTTTCATATCGCTGGTATGATTAAGGATGGCGAAAAGATTCCCAATCCAGCAACGGTTGATGACGTGGCGGGTGATCCTGCCTTTAAGGATGCCGTGGCGTTTCTTGTTCCCGCCCATTCAGAACGGACAATCCGCGTCAACATAACTGCTCCGCAGAGCCAGATTGAGAAGATTGCCCGTTTGGCGCGGTCTGCTGGCCTAACGCGATCGGCTTTTCTCGTGCGGTCGGCCATTCCAGTCTCGGCCAGCAAAATAGAAGAAGCGCAGGAACAAAGAAGTTTTTGCTTAACCCCGTTTGGTCAAAAACTCGTTTTGGTTGATGCCCCGAGCAAGAACTCATTGCTCTGCGCACGTTGATGATAAATCAGGCTCGGGAGGTCTGTCGCCGAGGGAGATTCCATGTCACTGAGTTAACGTACATCGGTGGCCTAGTTTTCTCCTGGCTCCTCCGCCCTCGGTCCCATTCTCGCCCTTGCGTTAGTTGTGCATCATGAGCACGGAAAAAGAAAAACAAACTGGACAGGTCACAGCACTGCCTGCCACTATCGCAACAACCAGTTAACTTAACGAGCCCGGAGTTCCTCAAATGTTGGATCAAGGTATCTGTGCCGAAGTAAAAGTCGGGTCCGAACACCTGCGCCTCTTCTCAGAGCAGAACGCGCAGGGAGTGCAGGCATCCGTCTACAACGTCAATGCCAAAAAATGGATTGCGCCTTCCGAATCCGTCGAGAATATCGAACAGGGCAAACTAAAAGCCGCGACGTACGCCGCGGCCTACCTAAGACAGGTCGCGAACCTGGAACTGCCGCCATTGAAGTGGAAGGAATCCCGGGCAGCATACTAAGAAGGCGAGCTCTTCTTGTAGTCAGGAATTTGCAGTCGGTCGTTCTTTTATCCAAAGGAGAGAGATAACGCTTCCGTAGCTCGGCAACGTCGATTCCCAGTCGGCAGATTTCGCGCTTGTTGATATGCCGTCAATTGCGTTGTTCTTGCGTTTCGTGTTCGGCAGCAATCGCCTCGGCCCCGGCAGGGTGCAACGGATAGATAAGCTGTCAGAATTCTCAACTATGTCTTTTCTTCAGAGTGCGCTGCTAAGTTTTACGAATCGGCTGCATTTCGTCGAGGATTTCGTTGAGCTCCATCGGAGCTCCATCGAACCCTGCTTCACTTCTTGCATGCACGCATCTGTGTTAGTATGAATCTCGCATGAGCGCACAGGGATTTGTAGGCGGTTTGCGGGCGGTTGCGCCGGAAACAGCCGCGCAGATCGTGCGCTATATGCAAAACTTGCAACAGCATTATTCCTTATG
>QHZC01000097.1:8568-21089 GCA_003224515.1 Acidobacteriota bacterium | reverse complement strand
CGCCGCATCCACGCCTTTCGCAATCGCGTAATTCGTGGCCCCTTTGGCTCCCTTTCCGAACACACGGTAACTCCGCAGTTTCACGCTGGGAGCTATTCCGCGAACACCATGCGGTGGCGTTCCGTGGCCTGCGATAATGCCTCCGACGTGCGTTCCGTGCCCCTCTCCGTTGTCCCCGAAGTCACTGGGATTCTCCCCTACCACGGTATTCTGTCCGCCCACGATGGTAAGGTCGGGATGATTGGCGATTCCCGTATCCACCACCCCGACTGTTAGCCCTGTCCCGTCGGTCAGCGCAACATTGGGGTAAATAAATTTCAGCTCGTCGGTGTACCCCAGGTCGATCTTCAGCAGTTGAAATTTCGCTCCCGTTTTCAGTGTGACATTCTGCTGCAATCCATTCCAGAAGCCGCTCGTTGCGTATAGATAGAGACGCTCGATTTTCTTCTTCGCCGCGCCCAGCGCCAGCGATACCTGGCCCTTGGCGTTGGTCACCCCCTCGGCGCCGGCCTTGTTCGCGAAATCCGTGAAGGCCACAACGGTGACCCCCGCGATCGGTGACTGATTCGCAGCGGAGACAATCCGAATCGAGATACTCTTCGCAGCGTTCACTCGCGCCACGGCAGTGGCAACAGCCCTCCTTGGCGCTACCGCCGGATAGTAGTAAACCACTGGCACGATCCTAAGTCCCGGATTCGCGGCCCGCAACGCCGAGACATCGTCGGGAAGCATCTCGACTAGCTTTGCGCCGTCTTCATGAATCGAATCGAGCACTCGCATCTTCTCTATCAAATGTTCAATCCCTTGCGGAGCCGCCATTTTTGGGGCTACTAGCGTTTGGTTCAGACTCAACAAAAAATTCGCTACGCGCGGGCTCGAATGCGGCTGAGTTGCCCGCAGCCCGCGCGTCGGCAATACTACAAATTGCTGCACCACCCGCTTCGTCGTTTTGGCCATGGAAGAAACTCCTCAGTATTCATTCGAATTTCTGGAGAGCCTCGGCGACCCAGCGGGGAGTCCCTTGGCGCGGAAAACTACTAGTCCATGCGCTGTCCGGATCGAGACCTTAGCTCCGACGTGACCGGAATCATTTTCGGCTGGTCAGCTTATAGCAGGGTTTTATAATCTGGGCAAGACACTTATCCCTTATCTCCCCTATCCCCTTATCCAGCCATCGGGGCTCCTCCAATCTGTAGCCGCGCGCCGTCGTTTGTTCGCGCATGGTCGCCCGCCCTGGGCCTGCGCCCACCCCGATCCGGTCCTTGTGGCGAATTTTTTTCTCTGTTCTTAGTGCACGCGGAATCGGCTATATTTTGCGGGCGGCTCTCGGCCACCTGGCGACCGAGCTTGCCGTACTGGAGATTTCCATGAAACGCGACATCTTCATTTTATTCTTGTTGGTGGCCACTGCTCTATCCGCCCAGCAACCTTCAGAAATCCGTTTCCAATCTGTCCCCGACTTCCTGAAGCTTCCGCCTGACCTTCATCTCGGTGAAGCCACCGGCGTCGCCGTCAATTCGAAGGGCCACATCTTCGTCTTCACGCGCGGCAATACCACCGGTCCCGCCTACGGCGCGAGCGCTGCGCAACTCCTCGAGTTCACCGCTGACGGAAAATTCCTCCGCGAGATCGGCCACCATCTCTACGCCTGGTCCTTCGCCCACACCGTCAAGGTCGATAGGGACGACAACATTTGGGTTACCGACAAAGGCTCCGACATGGTCATCAAGTTCAATCCGGAAGGTCGCGTCGTTATGGTCTTTGGCCGCAAGCAGGAAGCTTCCGACGAAGGCACTGAACCGCTCAGGCATGTCAAGCCGCCGCTTCCTCCCGTCGATGGAATGTTCCGTCAAGTTACCGACGTCGCGTGGGACGCCGCCGGGAACACGTACATCAGCGACGGCTACGTGAATTCGCGCAT
Source organism: Acidobacteriota bacterium (assembly GCA_003224515.1). Taxonomy (GTDB): domain Bacteria; phylum Acidobacteriota; class Terriglobia; order Acidiferrales; family UBA7541; genus Acidiferrum. The sequence continues at coordinate 19,168 of QHZC01000097.1, read as the reverse complement.
CGCCAAAGTCGACAAGGACGGCAATTGGCTCAAGTCCTGGGGCGAACCGGGTGACCAGCCAGGCCAGTTCAACACCGCGCACAGCATCGCCGTCGATGCACACGACAACATCTACGTCGCCGATCGTGGCAACCGCCGCATCCAGGTCTTCGACACCAGTGGAAAATTTCTCCGCCAGTTCACGGTCGATGTTCCCGTCAATCCCAACGCCCGCCCCGCCATCGGCAACAAACCCACCGCCACCACTGGCAGCATGGCTCCCGGTGCGCCCTGGGCCATTTGCATCACGCCCGGGCCAAACCAAATCCTCTACAGCTCCGATGGTTTCCCGGGACGCATCTACAAACTCTCTCTCGACGGAAAAGTTCTCGGCGTCTTCGGAAAATCGGGCAAACAGCTCGGGCAATTCGGCTGGGTTCACGAAATCGCCTGCCCATCCGAAAACGAACTCTATGTTGCCGAACTTGTAAATTGGCGCGTCCAGAAAATAATTCTGGAGGTATCACACTAGCTCCCGCTTGCCGGGAACGACATCGGCAAGCTCGGGTTTTATGCCAAGCGCCGCAAGTGTGTTACCCTGTCCTCCCGCGCCTGAATCTTCGCCCTCGTATTTGCAAGAGGCTCTTCTTCCGATTCAAGCTGTCGCACGCAAACTCGAAATTCCAGAAAAATATTTTGAACAACTGGGATCAAGTGACATGCTGCTGCTGTGGTTCGATCGTGCTGACCTTTGGGACAGCTTGCACCGCGCTGTACGTCTGTACTATGGCCAGCGGGCTTGCCGGTTGCAAGAATAAAGAGCTGTCTGGGCCGTCGCGTGGACGGTTCAATGCAGCCTGAGCATTATCTGGGGATGCGTCGCCCCGCGGCGCACGGGGGACAATCCTATGGTGGCTTCCGCAATGGGCACCCGTCATTCGACCATCTCGTCGCCGGCGAGCCCTTCGACAACGCCTCGGGCAAGCGCTCAGACCTCTCCAATGAAGAATCCAGTAGCTCACGAAGTGCCGGTGCTCGCGACCGGCGCGCGCCCGGGAGAAGGTTGCGGCCAGCGGAAGCTGTTCGCGGAACAGGCGAGCACGGTTCTGGCCTTTGAGAATGGCGGAGTGATTCGGCTCTCCGCAGCGGTGGGCGTCGGACAGTTGCTGTTGCTTACCAACATAGGAACCAGGCACGAGGTCGTGGCGCAGGTGATACGCAAGCGCGACTTCCGGCCGACGAGTTGTTACATCGAAGTGGAATTCAGTGAGCCCTCGCCCGGATTCTGGGGCATCGAGTTTCCTGAAATGCCGGAACCCGCGCGAGCAAACGCGCAGCAAAGAGAAGCGGCCGAGTTCGTGCATGAAGTGGAAGCCATCGCTGACGAACCAAGAACGCCGGCACGCGCTCCCAGCGCGCTCGAAGTCGCAGCGTTGAAGCGGGAAGTCGAGGCGCTGCGCGTGCAACTGAAATCGTTGCAAACGCAGACTGGGGCAGGGAATTCATCCGCGCCCGCGGCGACTCCTGATGCTCCCACAAGCGTCGCCGTCACTGCTCCTCTTGTGTCTGAGGAACTGCCGATAGATGGTGCTGAGACCGCATTTTCCGAAAAGGATCTCTTGCCGAAGCCGGCGCTTGACTCTGAGGAGGCACGGGCATCGGCCAAGCGTCGTTCGAAACTCAAGCTGAAAGTCGCCACGGGCGGCCGATCGGCAGCGCTGCGCATCGGTTTACTTTCCGCAGCGCTATTGCTCGTCGCGGCGAACGCAGCGTGGTACCAACATCGGCTATCGTGGCTGCCCCAGCCAAAAAAATTTTCTGCCAGCGTGGCCTCAAGCATCGCCGCTCGCCCTGGTCCTACTGTGAGCTCCGCGCCGCAGCAGGCCGCGGACCCACATTCCAATTCCGGCACGACAACACCGGCCAGCGCCGCTGCTGCGCCTAAGCCCAGTGCCGCTTCGCAGGACAGGGCGCAACTAGCGCCTGCGGGAAGGGCGGCGCCTTCCAAACTCGCCGTGCGCGTAACGCCCGCACCCGGTAACGCCGCTCTGAACGCGGCGACGGCGCAAGAAAAATCCGTGGTTGTCGCCGCCGCGGGGAAGCGTTCCGGGTTGCGTCCATCGAGCGAAGCCGCTCCGGATTCGGCGGCGCCTTCTTCCGAGGAAGCACTTATCGTCCCGCCGAAACTGATCAAGTCGGTCCGTGCGATTGCTCCGCCGGATGCCTTGCGGGACTTTGTTACCGGCAACGTGACGCTGGACGCTGTCGTGGACCCCTCGGGACAAGTGAAATCGATGAAGGTGCTTTCCGGACCGGCTTCTTTTCACACCGCCGCCATGGAGGCCCTCAAGCAGTACCGTTACGAACCAGCCACACAGAGGGGCAAGCCCGTAGCGGCACACATTACCGTCACGATCAAATTCTGGTTCGAGCCATAACCCGCCTGATGGATGACCCAAGCGTCCACGCATGCAGCGGCGACTTCATGCAGCCATCCTCTCGCTGTGGGGCGCATACTTCGCGTTGCACTCTTGAAGAATATCTTGTCCATTCCGTTCAAACCAGGCCGTTGAAGATTTCGTTGCAACGCGGTTCGGCGCGGAGAGCGTGATCTCTTAAGCCGTGCGGGCCGTCTCGTTGCGGAACTTGATCGCCGCAGCAATGGCAAGCACGACGAAAAGCGCCATGCACACGAGTTGCGCAACCAAAAAGGGCGGCTCGGACTGCGTCGGCGCCATCGCTTTCAGAGCTGGCACCTTCTGGAAAATCTGCGCGATCAAAACGAAGACATTCAGATACAGGGCGATAACAACGGTGATAACGTGAGTGCGGCGCCAGGCGCCAGCGAGTTGGCGGACGTAGCGCGCAAAGATGGCAATGGCTAGCACAATAAGAGACACAATGCCGACCCCGTGCGACGGCAAAAACTTATGTAACGGAAAAAGGAATCCCGTCACGCTTGTCAGCACTGTGGTGACCAGGAACACCGCCGTCCAGCCATCGAACCGTTTCGCGGCGAGCAGCCCGAACACGGCCACGAATCCAGAGAAGATCCCGATCAAGCTCAATACCACGTGCACGAAGGTAAATGTCGCCATACCTAAGATCATAGTGTCCTCCTTCAGCCCCAAACGCCGCAGGATGATCTAGCTGACCGAGAACATACTCTTCATTCGCTTCAGGCGCAATTTCTAATCGTGGTTTTGGCGCGTGGCACCGCTTGCAAGAATCCCGTCGCCCCTTCCGCTCCGGTTAGCATGACGGAGAAAAAATACCGAGTGACGAGTCGTGGCGGCGGCGCATCGAAGTTGGCAGCCTGCCTATCCAGGGCGGAAGAATCCGAGATCGAGGTGACTTATGACTTCTTACGGCGCAAAAGATTTAGCCAGCGCGTTTCGCACGGTACGCAAGAACACCATTCAGGTAGCGGAGGACATTCCCGAGTCGAAGTACGCCTTTGTGGCCGCGCCCGACTTGCGCACCGTCGCGCGGATGTTGACGCACGTCGCCATCTCCACGCGAATATGGGAAGAGGTGCACAAAAAGCGTCTCACCACAATGGTGGGCTTCGACTTCTTTGGCATGATGGACCGGTTCAATGCCGAAGAAGCCAAGGCCAGATCGAAGGCGGAAATCCTTGATCTTCTGCGAACCGAGTGCGAGCAGTTTGCGGCGTGGATGGAAACTCTCACGCCGGAAATTCTTGCGGAAATGGTGACCGAGGCCGACGGGAAAACACAGAAGACGCGGTTCGAAAGGCTGCTCGGCGTGAAGGAGCATGAGATGCACCATCGCGCCCAACTGATGCTGATCGAGCGGCAACTGGGCATCGTGCCGCATCTCACGCGCCAGTTCAACGAGCGGGTGGCCCAGATGCGCGCTACCCGCGCATAAGCGGTCTCCGCTCCCGAACTATAAATAAACTAGTATATTAAATTATCGTTATCATTTCGCCTGCGCCAACTGGCGATCGAACAACAGGGGAAAGAACTGTCCGCGCATCCTGTCCCCGCGAGGAATTACGGGAACGCCCTCGAGCAGTGGTTCATCAGCATTGGACATGACGCCATCACGAAAGACGTTTATAACGGTGGCGCGCCGCGGTGCGGGGGTATCGTTCGCGCGCGAACCGTGCATCGTTCGGGCATGGTGAAACGAACTCTCGCCCTTTTTCAACTCGATGGCCACAGGCTCGAATTTGTCTTTCAGCTCTTCGGGCAGAATGTCGCGGATGCCATCCATTTCCCCGGTCAGAACGGGTTTGGGCAAGTCGGGCCACTTATGGCTTCCTGGAACGTAATTCAAGCAACCGTTTTCACTTGTTGAATCGTCCAAGCCAATCCAGCAAGTGAGATGAGCCAAAGGCGTGGTTCTTGTCCAGTACGAATAATCCTGGTGCCAGGCCACCACACCGCCATGTCGTGCTGGTTTGCAGAAAAGCTGGTCGTGCCAGAAACGCACCGGACCGTCCAATAACTGGGACGCCGGTACCAGGAACGCGGGGTTCCAAAGCAGATCGTGAAAGCCGGGCAGAACACGCCAGGCGCCCAGGGCGTGAAAAACCACGCGGTTCGGATCCGTCGATTCGTTGGAATGGTATTCGTGGAATAAAAAGCGGCCGGGATGCGCGGGATCCATCAGTAGTTCCAACTCCGTACGCAGAACTTCCACTTGCTCGTCGCTCAGAATGCGAACGCCCTTCAGGTAGCCATTTTCGCGGAAAAATTCGAGCTGTCCCGCGCTCAGGCGGTACTGCTCCCAGTCGCTGGGAGCGGATGAGCGCGCAAAGAGCGTGCTGACCGGGTGATGGTAACGGGATAAGTCTTCGATCATGGTAGAACCTAAGAGAGAAGAAAAATTCCTGGGTCGCGAGCCGCTTCCAAACAGAGTACATGGTGGCCGCGGATATGAATCTTATATGAGTCGCGCGCGATAGACAAAGTTCTGAGTCATCCGGTAGGTGCGAGACGTTCGGCCCTCCTATTTCCGAGGTGAGGCCCACAGGTCAAGGTGTGAAGAGCCGGGAGTTATAGGCTTTGCCTGAGAGAGCGATCGAACGTGACAAGGGTGAGTTGCGAGGCTGACGCAAAGGCACAGAGGTATCGAATCGGCCCAGTCTATGGTGGCGGGACGGCGGCGGGCAAAGTCCAAAGTATCTTCCGCAACTTAACAAAGTGATTCGGAGGATCCTCTCCCGCGAACTCCTCGCCGAACCCTCCGAGTTTGAGTCCGCCATCGACATCAACAAGTTCCTCGCCAAGCTCGTGGTCCTGGTCACCAAAGGCCGCATTACCCCGCCCCGCGGTGCCGTTCCGGCTTACATCACCAATCAGCTGCTTCACTCCCACCGCGCCCTCCAAAACGAAACCAACTCCGAATTCGGCGATCCACAGAGGATCATCATCGATATGCCTCGTCCCGATCGTGACTGACCGGACCATTCCATGCCGCCCATCCTCCATTCCGGCTCCTCTTCATCCCTTTGCAGGGGCGGGTTTGTCCATTGCTTGTCGGGCACTTTGCAAGCGCAGTACAATGAGTTATTTCCAGCACGAGGAGGGAACCCGCCATGGCTACTGCGGAACAGACAGTCCACGTTTCCGAGTTCACCAACGAGCCTCTTATCGATTTCTCGAAGCCGGAAAACCGCTCTCGCATGGAGGAAGCGCTGAAAAAGGTGAAGGCCGAATTCGGCCGCGAATACCCGATGTGGCTCAACGGACAGAAAGTGACCACCACGGAAAAGCGCACCTCCACGAACCCTTCGCGGCCATTGGAAATCATTGGCGTTTTCCAGAATGCTACGGTGGAGATGGCCCGGCAGGCGGTCGAAGACGCCCACAAATACTTTGACACGTGGAAGCGAGTCTCCTCGCAGGAGCGCGCGAAGTGTCTTTTCCGTGCGGTGAAGATCGTGCGCGAGCGCAAGTTCGAGCTGAGTGCCCTGGTGTGCTATGAAGTGGGCAAGACGTGGGTAGAAGCAGACGCGGATATCGCCGAGACAATCGACTTCCTTGAATTCTACGGCCGCGAAATGCTGCGCTTGGGCGAGCCGCAAAAGTTAACGCCGATGCGCGGTGAGCGCAACTACCTTGTGTATATTCCGCTCGGCGTCGGTGTCATCATTCCGCCGTGGAATTTTCCGTGCGCGATCATGGCGGGAATGACCGTGGCATCGCTGGTTACGGGGAATACGGTGATCCTGAAGCCCGCGGCGGATTCACCGACCATCGCGGCAAGATTCATCGACATTCTGTACGAGGCCGGCGTTCCGAAGGAAGCCGTGAACTTCATCACCGGGCCGGGCAGCGTGATTGGCGATGTGCTCGTACAGCATCCGAAGACGCGGTACATCGGATTCACGGGCTCAAAGGAAGTGGGGCTGCGGATCAGCGAACTCGCCGGCAAGACCGTTCCCGGACAGATGTGGATCAAGCGCACGGTGCTGGAAATGGGCGGCAAAGACGGGATCGTGGTGGACGAAGAGGCCGATATCGACGCGGCCGTGGAAGGCACGGTGCAAGCGGCGTTCGGGTATCAAGGGCAGAAATGTTCGGCGTGCTCGCGCGCGATTGTCTCCGAGAAAATTTACGACAGGTTCGTACAGAAGCTGGTGGAGCGCACGAAGAAAATCACGGTCGGACCGAGCGACGATCCGAACAATTATATGGGCCCGGTCGTCAGCCAGTCGGCGATGAAAACAATTCTGGATTACATCGAAGTCGGAAAGAAGGAAGGGAAGCTGCTCACTGGCGGGAAGCGCGCGGTGGGCGACGGTTATTTCATCGAGCCGACGATTATTGCGGATGTCGATCCGAAAGCGCGGCTGGCGCAGGAGGAAGTGTTCGGCCCCGTGCTCGCGGTCATCAAGGCGAAGAATTACGACCAGGCGCTGGAAATTGCAAACAATACGCAGTTTGGCTTGACTGGAGCGGTGTATTCAAAGAATCCGGAAAAAATCAAAAAGGCCGAAGAGATGTTTCACGTCGGCAATCTTTATTTGAACCGCAAGTGCACCGGCGCGATGGTTGGCGCGCATCCCTTTGGCGGGTTCAACATGTCTGGAACGGACTCGAAAGCGGGCGGGAAAGATTATTTGCTGCTGTTCATGCAGGGCAAGTCCATCGCGGAAAAACTAAGCTAAGAGCTTGCTGCCGCGCTCGCATCGGCGCGCTGAGTGACCCACTTAAAAATGCGAAACACGGGATAGCTCAACGCCAGTATGGCGAGCGCCCACGGCGCGTTCTTCTGGTCCGTTAAGATCGACCCGGCCAAAAACAAGACAGAGGCCCCCAGCGCAAGCCCAGTCGACCACGGATAACCCCAGGCTCGGTACGGCCGCGCCATTTCCGGCTCTCTGTTGCGCAATACAAACAACGACGCGTACGAGAGCGCGTAATTCGCAACAAAGAAAAAAGAGAGCATGGCGATGACGCGCTCGAAAGTTCCCGTCAGCAGGAAGAGCAGGCCGACAACCGTGCTGAGGAATAGCGCCATCACCGGCGTGCCACCGGGATTGACACGAGCGGCGCGGGGGAAAAATAATCCGTCGCAGCTCATGGTGTAGAGTGTCCGCGAGCAGAAAAGCTGGTTTGCGTTGAGGCAGCTCAACATGGAGATAACCATGATCGAACGAATAATGGGATCGCCCAGCTCCCCAAAGATGCGATCCGCAACTGTACCGAGAACAAAATTGTTTCCGGAAATTTCGTTCATGGGCAGGATGTAAAGCGCCACCAGATTCAGCGACAGGTAGATTCCCATGATGGAGAAGACGCTGCCGAAAATGGCGCGCGGGATGTCGCGGCCTGGATTGCACACTTCTTCGCCGAAGTAGATAACGCCGTCCCATCCGTCGACGGTGTATATCGCTCCCTGAAGCCCGAGCATGATCGCAACTATAAGCGGCCATCCGGAGGGCAAGGCGAGTGCCGAAGCGGTGGACTGCGCGGCGGCGCGGTGAGCCGGACCGCCCAACAAAAAGCAGGCAATCACGAGAATCACGAAAGCGCCGGTTTTGAGCGCGGCGGTGGATAATTGCGCGCCGCTGCCCCAGCGAATCCCGCGCCATTGCAGAACGAAAAACCCAAGAATCACGAGGACGGCAACAATCAATTCAATTCGAATGGTGAATCTGAGAATCGTGAAGTTTCCGCTCAGGACGGAGAAAAGCGCGCCGCTATATTCAGCGATGACGATCGCAACAGCGGCGGCGGTGCCGCAGGTGGAAAGCCAGTCGCTCCAGCCGACGATGAATCCCGCGTAATCACCGAGCGCGCGGCGAGAGAAATTGTACTGGCCGCCGCTGCGAGGAATTGCTGCGCCCAACTCAGCCATGGAAGATGCGCCGGAAAACGCATAGAGTCCGCCGAGGACCCAAACTCCGAGGAACATCCACGCATTCGGCAGCAGCCTTGCGACGTCGCCGGGCGTTCGAACGATGCCGGCAGCGATAGTATTGCCGATCGCCGCGGCCATGCCAAACCACATGCCGAGAACCTGAAGCAGGCGGCCGCGACCGACCGCGGCCAGGGAGCTAGCTGTCGAAGGAGTTTCCGATGTGCCAGACAATGTGAGGTCTCGAGGATTCGCGAATCGCAGCCATCATATCGGGGGGATGAGAAAATGCAAGCTGCAAGTGGTGGGCGAACGAAGTTGTAAGTCCTTAGTTCCCAGTTTTTAACAAAAAAAGGAAAACTCTTTTGTGCAGTCTCTGCAGCTGGAAGTGGTGAATTCGAATGCTACTGGTTCGGAAATGTTTTATCGCGGGGTGCCCACGAAGTTCCATTTGCCCCAGCCGAAATACTCATGCACCGGGATGAAGTGAGCGTGGGCAATTCTCTTGATGAGTTTGGGCTGGCCCAGCCATTGCTCGTAGGTGCGGATTTCGTATTCGGTCATGATGGCGAAGGCATCCATCTTGCGGGAAATCCGGCGCACCGGAGGGATTTCGGAAATGAGGTGCACGAAGGTCAGGAAGGGAGTGCGCCACGGCTCGACAAACATGACGCGGCCGTCTCTTCGAAGCACGCGCTGCATTTCAGAGAAAGTTTGATCGAGATCATCAGGCAACGCGGGGAGATGGTGCAGGCCGCCCTGAACGATGAGGACATCTTTGCTGCGATCGGTGAAGGGAAGGCTACGGCAATCGGCGACTGTGCATTTCGCGGAGCCTTTGAACTGCGCTAGAAGCCGGGGCGAGAGGTCCACGCCTTCGATGCGGGTGAAACCGAGATGCTGCAATGCGATTAAGCCGTTACCACGCCCGCAAAAAAGCTCGACAATTTCGGCGTCGCGCGGCCATTGGGGGGCGCCCAATCGATTGAGGCGCCCGATAAACTTTTGAATTTCCTCCTCCGGCGTTTCGAAACGCAGATACGCGGCTTCCCAGGGATCCAGGGATAGCGCGTTTTGCGTCTGAGGCTTTGTTTCGTTTTTCGGCGTTTCTGCTTGTGACGTCGGCATCTTCAAAGTGTGGAACAAAGAACCATCGAAGATTCCCATAGATCGCCCGTCAATTCAAGGCGCGAGCGGACGGCGTGCCGGTGCGCTTCTAATCGCTGTCACATTGCTTGTCAGTTTTCGCCGACTCATAGGGCTTCCCGCGTAGGCCCGATAGTCACTTTGCATTGCGGCTCGTGTGGTGGGCTCGTACGTGCGATCAACCGAGGACGGCCGTCAAGGTTCCCGTCCCTTGCTGCCCACCGAGAATCACGAAGGCCGTAGGCCCCGAACGCGTATTGGAGCGCTCCACATTCAATAGCGTGCTACTCGCCGCCTCGAGTCGGAACTCTGAAACTGTGTCGCTGCCGCCAATAGCCGCGTAAGGGAATTGTCCTCCGCGGTCGCCCTCTACCCATTGGAGTTAGAGGCGCGTTTTGCGGATGCGTGGCAAAGAAAGAGGTTAGCAGGTTGCAAGGTTGAAAGGTCTGAACGACTGAGCGTCTAAGGGAAATCGCCCACATGTTTTTTCTGAAAGAGGAGATAGCTGATTGCAAATGAGTTGATCTTCTCAGGTTGCGTAACCGCACTCTGGCCTCCTTTTCTCGTAATGGGACGATTTTGGGGGCCCCTTCAGCATTGAGAGTCTTGAGATAAGGCAGGCTCCTCCGTGGAGGGTGAAATGTCCAGAGGAGCGCGATATGATGCGCGATATGATGGTGACGCCTATGGGTACGGTCCTAGCATCGGAAGGGGTGCAGTCTGCGCGAACCGATATGACACACGGCGTCGAAGTGTCTGTCGTGATCCCTTGCCTGAATGAAGCGAACTCACTGGCGTATTGCGTGGACAAGGCCATGAAGGCGTTCCAGGTGGCGGGGCTGTCCGGGGAAGTGGTTGTCGCGGACAACGGCTCGACGGATGGTTCGATTCAAATTGCGGAACAGCACGGTGCGCGCGTGATTCGCGTAGCGGAGCGCGGCTACGGCGCGGCACTGCGAGCGGGCATCGCTGGCGCTCGCGGGCCTTTCATCATCATGGGGGATGCGGACGATAGCTACGACTTCACCGATGTGCCGCGGTTCGTGAAAAAACTGCGCGAAGGCAATGACATCGTGTTAGGCAACCGGTTCTGGGGAGAAATCAAGCCGGGCGCTATGCCGCCGCTCCACAAATATTT
>QHZC01000097.1:0-8475 GCA_003224515.1 Acidobacteriota bacterium | reverse complement strand
CGCGCTCGAGATGGTCATCAAATCCGCTCAAATCGGGGCGCGCATCGCGGAGATCCCCATCATTTTGTGGCCCGACAAGCGAGGGCGCGCGCCGCATCTGCGCAGCTTTCGCGACGGCTGGCGCAGTCTCCGGTTCATGCTGCTCTATGCGCCCAACTGGCTATTCCTGCTGCCGGGCTCCACGCTCGTGCTGGTTGGACTGTTCCTCGTGTTTTGGTTGCTGCCGGGACCGCGCCAAATTTCCCCCCATGTGGGACTCGACATTCACACCATGATTTTCGGCGTTATCTTCACGCTTTTGGGCGGTCAGATTCTTTCGATCGGGGCATTCGCAAAAGTATTCAGCTATGCCGAACGCTTTGACCGCCGCTCCGTATCTTTGCGGCGTGTTCTGAAGCGCGTCACGCTTGAGACTGGTTTGCTTGTAGGCGGTGGTCTGTTCGTCATGGGATTCGCAGGGTGCGCTTGGGTCACCTGGCAGTGGGCCGCGAGCGGATTCGGCGAGCTTCACCAAATCCGCCATGTGCTCTTCTGGTCTATGTGGCTTTTCCTCAGTTTGCAGGTGATTTTTGCCGCTTTCTTACTCAGCATGCTGGATACGACTACGACTGAAATAATCCTGAATTCCGAGGTGGAGGCTCCAGGCCCGCAGGTGGCTCTGGGTAACCGCGACAAGGCTGGGGTGACTCGTGCATATCCCCTATCCAATTAGAGGTGTTGGGGCGTCAATGCAGCGCGCCTACTGCTGAGGAGACGATGTTCGCGGCGGGCGATAGGGAATCAATTCCGTATTGTCGGTATCGGGCTCGACGAGCCAGATCTGCCGGTCCTTGAAATAAGCGATGAGCTTTGCATTTTGGGCGGGATCGAGTTCGCGGGCCCAAAGAACCTTGGCGGTATCGATTTCTGCGCCGTTGTAAACCCACTCGTCATGCAGATTGTGATTTTCCTGGTAGCGCACCATGATCAGGTGTTTGCCTGGAGTCTGAGAAAGCTTTTTCCCAATGGCCGCGCGGCTGGGGTCTCCCTTGCAGGTCCATTCCAATTGGTCGCAAACATGGCGCGGGACAGAGAAACCAACATCGGTTGCGAGAAGATAGAAGATAGCCCAGGAAAGCGCGAGGCCAAGTGGGCGTCCACCGAGACGAATCGTTCGCAGGTGGCGGATGGCCTGGACGAGCAGGAGAAAAATCACGCACGTCAGCGGCGCGGCATAGTGAGGCATCGACCAGATCAATGCCAGGAATCCGGCTGTCCCCAGCAGGAAGATCAGAATCGGCAAACGCATCTTGCGATCGCAAAAAACGAAAGGCAATCCAGGAAAAACCAGCAGAGCACCCCACCAGAAGTAGGTGCTGCCGCTGCGAGTCAGCTTTTCAGCGGAAACCTTTCGAACGTCCTGCCAGGTGTTTTGATAATCCTCGCGTTCCCAGCCGTTGTAGAAATCTTCGAACTGCTCATTGTTGTATTGAATTGGCTCCTTGGGATGGTCCCACAAGAACAGCCCCGTTGTTCGATAGGTCCGAGTGTTCAAGGTATGCGGGAAGAGGAACGCGTTTGCAGTCAGCCGCCAGTTGTAGTAGCCAATGAATCCAATGCTCAGCAGCAGAACAAAGGCCAGTGGTGCGAAAACCCAGACGATGCGTGTTCGCGGCGTCACGGGCGATTTTGTTTTGCCTGCAAACCACCAAAGGAACCATCCCGCCACGGGGATACAAAAGAGCAATCCCTCATAGGGCCGCGTGTTCGCCAGGATGGCGATTCCCAAGCCTAGCAGCAAAGCATCGCGTGTGCGTGCGTGGCGCGCAATTCGCGGCATCGCGCCCAGCACCAGTGCGCCACCGGTGGCCGCGACGGCTCCGCCCCAGTAGCTGTTGATCCAATAGCTGGCGATTTCGAATTTCAGTGCGACCAGCGCTGCGCCGAGGAACGCCCACCTAGCCGGTAGCCAAGCCTGCAACATCCAGAGAATCGCGGCGCACATCGCGGCTGCGCTTAGAAGAACACCGATCCATGGATGGCCAAGCAATTGGCCGAGCGCCAGGACGGCTCCTTGCCCCGGCGGATACTTGGACGAATAGGTCGGGAACCAATTCACGTGAAACGTTTCGAAGCTCATCCACAGGGGGTGGGGCGGATTGGCCAGACGGCCGTGGGCGAGCGTGTCACCAAGTAACAGATAGCTGTACTCGTCATGGATTCCTGGAACGGGCATCGGCAACTGGGGCAGAACAGAAACGCGGACGCCGATGACGATGAAGAAAACAGCGATAACCGCCAGCGTCTTGCGTTCGGCCAAACGGGAGAGAAAGGACTCAACGGTGTGGAACAATCTTGGCGTCAGGCGCGGCAGAAATACGCCAAGAAGAGAGAAGTAAAAGGCGATGCGCAAAATCACGCGGAGCGCATGAGGCAGGCGCATCAACAGAATGTCAATGAAGTGACTCATCGAGGGTGCTAGTTTTCTGCCTTGAATTGTGGCACGCGCCGGGAGAACTACAAAGGCGGATGCTTGGCACAGCTCCCGAGAATGAGCGGATTGGCTTGCCTACCGCTCGATTTCGATCTCGGTGGTGCGGTTGGAATCCTGCGCTGCCGGCTGGTTTGGAGCAGGCCGGTTAGGACGCTCGTCGAGGAAATCGGCCATTTCCAGACGCAAAGTTCCAGCATTGGTTGAATAGCTTATCCCGGTTTCGAAATCGACGACTCCCGCGCGAATGAGCCTGTCAATCTCGCCATCGAAGTGCCGCATGCCTTCGGTGCTGCCATCGCGCATGGCATCGAGAAGCGACTTGCCTTCAGTTTCACCTTTTTCAACGTACTCCCGCGTGCGCATCGTGGATTTGAGAATTTCCACGGCGGCGATGCGTCCCTTGCCGTCCTTCTTAGGAAGGAGGCGCTGGGAAACGATGTAGCGGAAGGCTTTGGAGAGCCGAGTGCGAATGGCTTGCTGGTCGGCCATGGGGAAAACTCCAACGATTCGCTCCACGGTTTTCGATGCATCAATGGTATGCAACGTGGACATGACCAGGTGACCCGTTTCTGAAGCTTCCAGGGCGATGTCAATCGTTTCCCGATCACGCATTTCGCCGACGAGAATGACTTTCGGCGCCTGTCGGAGCGCCGCGCGCAAAGCCAGCGCAAAGGTCGGTGTGTCTGAGTGCAGTTCGCGCTGATGGATCGTCGCTTTCTTGTGACGATGAAGAAACTCAATGGGGTCTTCAATTGTCAGTATGTGGTAGGCCTTCTCCTCGTTCATCTTGTCGAGGATGGCCGCGAGTGTGGAAGACTTCCCGGAACCGGTTGGGCCCGTCACAAGCACTATGCCGTTGCGCAGATCCACAATTTCCCTCAATGCCTCCGGCAGATTCAGCTCCTCGAATCCGGGGATTTTGTCGGGAACGACACGCATTACAATGGCGCAGCTTCCGCGCTGCTTGAAGATATTTACGCGGAAACGCGCCACCCCCGAGATTCCGTAGGAAAGGTCTGCTGAGCCATCCTGGTCGAGCTTGCGGATAGGCGTCTCGTTTTTTCCCATAAGGTCTTTAGCAATGGAGAGCGTATCCTGAGAACTCAGACACTCTAGTCCTTTAAATTTGAGCTCCGTGAGCTGACCGCTGACCTCGATTTGAGGAGCGCGGCCTGGCGAGAAAATCAGGTCACTGACGTGCGAGCTGGACTTCAGCATGGCGGCGACGAGCTGGGCGGTGTGAATCGTCCTTTGCACCGCAGGCGCCGATGCCGCCGCCACTTGCGCGGGCGCTGTCTGCAGCGACATGGTTTGGGTAGGTGTCCCCATGAATTGATTGTGTCCTTGCGAAGCCCGAGAGACGGAGGGCGAGTCGCGTGATCGGCAACTAAAACGCCTTTCTTCGTGACCCTTGTATTGTAGGCGAACTGATACCTGCGGCCAGGGTGGGTTCACCTGCAATTTCTTGAGGGTAACTGTCCGGATGGGCAGGGCAGGGAGAAAAAAACGCGGCGGCCGCCACCAGCGTGATGGTGGTCGCGAAACTTGCTCGAACTACAGGCTGCTTTGCTCAAACCGGTTGATTATGGTTTGGAAGCTCCATCAATGAAGCCGGCGATGTTGGTCTTGAGCTTCGCGAGATCTTCGTCGCGGAGATACATCATGTGTCCTGCGTCGTAATACTGCAGACGTATGTTTTTCTGGAGTTTGTCGGGTAGGCCGAGATGTTCCATGGTGTATTCGGTGGCGTAGAAGGGCGTCGCCAAATCGTAAATTCCGTTTTCCACTTCGACTTGCAGATGCGGGTTCGTCAGCATCGCCTGAATCAGGTCGCCTTCCACATTCGGGGAACCAGGAAATCCGAAGTTGTCGCCGCCGCGATGCTTCCAATCCCAATTCTGCGCGGCATCATCCGAGCCGGTGTGATAGACCTTGTCTTGTCCGAACTTCAGCTCATCGCGGACATAGTTGTTAAATGCCGCGGTGAACGGCCCAGTGATCGAGGTGTCCTGCGGATCGTATTCCGCAAATTCGCCGAGCAAATCGTAGCTCCACCCCGAAAACCGCGCATCGAGGCGCCCGGTGGTCAAGCCGCGACTGCGCTGCAGTTCCTTCATGAACTGCGGCAGGTTCACGCGAAGATTGGCTTTAACGAGATAGTCTTCGCCGAGACCGGTAAAGCGGGAAAGCTTCTTTGCGACGGCGGTCTTTTCCGCTTCGCCCAGCTTCGAACCTTTGATCAAAGCATCCGCGTAGTCCGTCTGCGCATACTTTCGTGTTTCCTCGAGAAAGGAATTCAAATTATCGGGCCGGTCCTTCAGGACTTTGTGATACCAGGCGGTGGCCGCGTAGCTAGGCAAGTAAAAGATGTAGGGCATGTCTTCGCCAGGATTGAACGAAATGGTTCCCAAGTTCAGGACAGAAGAAATCAGCACGATGCCGTTGAAGTAGAGGCCGTCATGCGACTGTAAATAATTCGAAAGCGCCGCCGAGCGGAACGTGCCGTAGCTTTCACCGATGAGGAATTTCGGGGAATTCCATCGGCTGTTGCGGCTGACGTAGGTGTTGACGAATTGCGCTAGGGATTTGACGTCCTGATCGACGCCCCAAAAATCCTTGTCCTGCGCCTTGCCCACGGCGTGGCTGAAGCCCGTTCCCACAGGATCAAGGAAGACCAAGTCCGATTTGTCCAGGAGGCAGTACGGATTCTCGGAGAGCTTGTAGGGGGCGGGAGGCGTGGCATCGGCATTCACGGTGATCACCCGGCGCGGCGAAAATGAGCCCATGTGCAGCCATACCGAGGAAGAGCCCGGCCCGCCGTTGTAAACGAAGGCGATGGGGCGCTGGCTGAAATCTTTCACGTCGCTGCGCGTGTAGGCGGTGTAATAGACCAGCGCGGTTGGTTCATCCTTCTCGTTCTTCAATAGAATGGTCGCCGCCGTGGCCTTGTAAGGAATCGTCTGGCCGCTGATCTTGATGCTGTGATCCGTGACGGAAGTTTCTTCCTTGGGCGGCGCAGCAGCGGCTGCTTCGGCGAGCTTATCAGCTGGTTTGGCGTCTTTGTCCTGCGCGCGCGCACCCGTGGCAATGCTAGTCCCGGACAGAGCAAGCGCCAGGAGCACGCTCAGGTTTTTCGCACGGATCATCGTTTCTCTCCTCGTAACAACTCGTATTTCGTGGTTCGACAAAGCTGAGATTCTACCTGTTTATACTGAGCCTCGGACTATTTTGTTCGACGGCAAATGAGCAAAAACTCTTCGCCAACGGCCGAGGAATCCAGGAAAAGTTCGGCGCAGTCATCTACAATCCAATTCGC
Source organism: Acidobacteriota bacterium (assembly GCA_003224515.1). Classification (GTDB taxonomy): domain Bacteria; phylum Acidobacteriota; class Terriglobia; order Acidiferrales; family UBA7541; genus Acidiferrum. The sequence continues at coordinate 2,686 of QHZC01000097.1, read as the reverse complement.
GCCCGCTTGCTGGAGTTCGGCGTCGCTCGCCGTCGTGCGCAGCGCCAGGACGCGCGCTCCCGCCGCTTTGCCGGCGCGAATTCCCGCGGGAGCATCCTCGATCACAATGCACTCGTTGACAGGTACACCCAGAGTTCGCGCCCCTTTTAAGTACGGTTCAGGATCCGGCTTGCCGCGCTTCACATCGGTCGAGGTGATCAGATGTTTGGGCTTCGGCAGTCCCGCCGCGTCTATGCGCACGCCAGCCAACGCCCGCGTGCACGAGGTCACGATCGCCCACCGCTGCAGCGGGAGTGCCTGCAGCAACTCCATCGCGCCGGGTAAGGGAATGACTCCTTCTATGTCCGCGATCTCGCGTCGCTCCACTTCACGATCTTCCGCGGCATGATCAGCGTGGGGAAGAAGCTCGCGGATCGTGGCGATGCTCGGCCGCCCATGCGCTTTTTTTACAACTTCGTCGGGCTCGAATCCGCGTTCGCGCGCCCACGCCGCCCACACCCGTGCCACTGCCGGAGTCGAATCCACGAGTACACCGTCCAAATCAAACAGCAAACCACTACACTTTATTGGAATCATCTCTCCATGATAATCGGAACCGGCCAAACGTTTTGCAACGACCTGGGGCTAATGGAAACTAGCCAAGGATGGGATATTTTGCGTGCCTAATGAGACGGAGTTTTGAAATTTTCCTTGACCGTGCGCTGAGCTTCAAACGCTTCTTGTTACGCTCGAGAGCAAGTAGATATGGCTGGTCGCTTTATGAATAAAAGAGAGTCTAACCCAACTTCCACGGTTTTCACGGTCGGAGGCTTTGTTTTCTATAACTTAACTTCAGAACTCCTGACATGCCCGCCAAAAAGGCTTTTAGTACTGGTCCAACAGCGCAACAATGAAACCTGTGTCAAGCAGGACCGGCTTCATCGTCCAAAATTCCTTAGATGTTTTTTGTTCGATCCCAGGTCCGGCACACCAGATTTGAACGTGTCCTTTCGGCAAGCCTGTGTGGGGTGAGCCTGGTGCGTCGGTACTTGCGGCCAGAAGTCACAACTCCGACGCGTTTTTTATCCTGAAGATCGAGCCGCCCGCCTTTTTCTTCCGTGCAGTATCCGGTTGATCTCCTCGCTGGAGAACTTTTCCGGATCGTAGTCTTCACCCAGCCATTCAAGAAGTTCTTCGCGTTGAGGGTGACGCGGATTCTGTAACGCCTCCAACAAGTTATAGAACCCTCCGAGGCCCCCGCAATCTTCAGGCGGGCAAGCGCCTCGACCGCCGCTGCACAGCGGATAGGCCATGTTTGGTTCTACCGGCAAACCCTTTTCGAGGACTATGCCATGTTCCCAACCGTCGCCGAAGTCGTACGTATAAACGATCTTTGCTCCCTCGCGGGACAGTAATTGATTGAGCCGTACTTTGCGCTCGTCAATCGCCTCCGTCACACCTCGCTCCGGATGGGTCGGGCCATAGTGCTGCCCGCGAAATAGGAACTCGTGCAGGTGAGAGTCGGTCCAGCCCATGGCCAGTTGCAGCAGGTCGTGCAGATCCGCCAGTGTGATATCCGATGGTACCAGCAGGCGCCGCCAGATGGGCGGCGCCGTCCGCAACAGCGTAACCTTAATCTGATAAATCTCGGTGCTGGAGATTTTCCGTTGGATCGGCATGGTCAGGACTCCTTGGACGGCGAGGCTACTGCCGTAGGTCAGCTCGAAGCCGCGCTGGAGGCGACACCAGGCTCGAGCGCGTTTCTATAGTTCCAGGGCATCCACTCTGCAGGGCTTCGGAACAGCTCTCGGCGATGTTTCTGCAACTCGGTCAAGTAGTCGAAAGCGTTGGCGCGGCAGAGCTGGCAGGTGTAGATGAGGCTCATGAACAGGTCGCCCACCCGGGCGCCGTTCTGGGTCTTGTAGAACAGCGCGTTTTTCCGATGAAGAATAGCCATCTTCAATGCTCGTTCGACGATGTTATTGTCCAGCGGGGCCGCAGCTTGCCGCAGGAACAGCGTGAGCTTGTCCCAATATTTCTGCATATAGAGGATGGCCTCGCCAAGGCCTGAGTTGGGCTCCACCTTCCGTTCCGCGAACTGCTCCTGGAACCACGTCTCCAGCTCTTTCATCCGCGGCCCACTCTCGACCTGATGAAAGCGCAGACGCTCTTCCGGTGACATCCCTTGCTCCCGAGCGAGCGCGTCATTCTTGTAGACCTTCCCCAATTGCTTCAGCACATAACGGCATTCCTCGGGAAAGTTTTCGGCCACCTCGACAAACTTGCGCCTTCCATGCGCAATGCAGTTAGCCAGGATCACCTGAAATTCCTTGGGCGGATTGCGCGAAAGGGCGTCGCACATTTGGATCGGTGGACCCAACTCCGAGGCCCGCTGCGACAGCACCTCCGCCAAATTCTCGCCGGCATGCTTGCGGCCGGTAAAAAAGAGCGCGATCCTCCGCCCTTCGCGCGTCGACACGATCCCGGAAGTGAATATTCCGGTGCGCTCCGACTGCTCCTCCCGGCATTCCTCACTCGGCCCTCTCGCCGGCATCATCGCCAGGATCTTCATCGTGGTGTCGTCGTTGTGCACGACTTCTCCCTGCGCCGCCTGCCGGATCAGTTCCTCATAGGCGGGTTTCAGCACCCCCTTGATCTCCTTCACGATCTCCCACTGGGTGGCCGCCGGCAGCGGAATTCCCAGATT
>QHZC01000596.1 GCA_003224515.1 Acidobacteriota bacterium | reverse complement strand
TTGCCAAAGCGATCAAGCCGCTGCCCGCCGGCAAAGAAGGGTTCCATGTCAGCGTAGGCAAGCCGCTGGAGACCGAGATGCTCGATCGCGCCGTCGCTACACGTGGCCCGGCGGTGAATACTGGCGATAGCGTGCAGATCACCAAGCTGGAGTTCCGCGACCATCAGATCATCGTGGATTTGAACGGCGGCGGGCGCGGCAAAAGGCGCTGGCGCGATCATCTCCAGATCGGCCTGGGGGGCGGTGGTTATCCCCCGATGCAGTCAAGCTCGACGCAGGATCAGGGCCCGCCGGGGATGCAGCCCGGTATGGGTAGCACCATTTTCCTGGAATTCAACAGTCCGCTTCCGGATCTCAATCCCGAGGAATTAAAGCAGCTCCTTTCGCCTTTCTTGAATTTCTCGAAAGAGCGTTCCGCTGCCGTGCAGTGGTTCGACACGCTGCCACCCGAAATGAAGAAGGCCATCCAGGACCGCAGACCCGTCGTGGGCATGGACCGTGAGGAACTCGTTGCGGCTATCGGGAAGCCCGACCACAAAGTGCGCGAGCGCGACTCCGACGGCAATGACATCGAAGATTGGATCTACGGCCAGCCGCCCTCGAAGACGGTATTCGTCCGCTTCATGGGCGAGCACGTCACTTCAATTAAACAATTCCCGCAATGACAGAACGAGCAGCACCAGTTACCACCGCAGCCCAGCCATCATTCAGAATTCTCTTACATCGCTTCGCTGTCCCCATGTTTGGGTTCTTAATTGCAATCGTTTCAGGAAATGAGCCGCGCTGGATCTTGATCTGGTAACCGAGCAGCCGAGTTTCGTCCAGTTTGTAGCCGGGCGTCTCATCAGTCGGTCAATGATTTGAACTCCGATCAACAGACCCAATCATTCCCGCGATTCCACGGCGGCTGGCCACTCCAAGACGACAATCCTTCCGTCGGATTGACGTTCCAGCGTGGGAGCGTAAAGGCCCAGCTGCTGCCTTCGCCACCAAGTTCCTTGCATTTGTTTTTCGGCTGGCGTCGTGAACCAATACTGCCAGACCACGGCGCGCACCTGCCGCGGCGGGGCGTGCGGGAAGGGGTTACCGGCAAAAAGCAAAAGCACGTCGGCGTCGCCGCGGAGCAGACTCTGCTCCGTGCGCACGACGATGGGCTCCTGGCGCCACGAACTCAGCGACGCAAACCATAAATTCCAATCGAAACGCGGCTGATACGGTGCGTAAATCCCCGGCGGCTTGGCGGGGTCCTGCGGTTTGAATCGAAATGGGTAAACGAACCAGGTTTGCCCGTCGTCCGAGCCCTGAAATTCGATTTCGTACCGGCCGCGTGTCATCACGGCGAACAGTCCATAGCGATTCGCGATGCGAAACGGATCCAGCGCCGACACGGGCGTTGTCGGCAGTGGCCACGGCCTGACCATCCACACCATTTGCGCGAGCGTCGCATAGAATATCCACGTCAGCATCACCGCCGTCACAGCGAGCTTCACCGCGGAGAGTTGCTCACGAAGCTGCTTTCTCCATTTCTCTTCGGGAACCGGCGTGGCAAGAGGTTTGGCCTCTTTGGTGGCGAGGTAACTCTTTTTCAAGAATCGCGGCAAATAGGGCAGCAGGAACTGGTCATCGAGCAGCAGAATCCCCAGGGCCAGCACCAGGTAATTCAGGAAAGTGTAATTCGCCGAAAGGATGATGCCGATCTGCCACGGCGTTACGATGAGAGAACACAAGATCCGAGCTCGCCGCGGCAGAAACATCATCCACGCGAGCCCCAGTTCCAGTGCCAGTGTTCCAAACGCGGTGGCGGTATGAACCCACTGCGGCAGGTGCTGCATGTACCAGCCGATCCAAGTCGGCAGCGGGCCATTCTGGTAATACTCGTCCAGCGCGGTGAAATTGCGCCACTGCGGGTCGCCGCCCATGATCTTCGCTACGCCCGATTCGAAATAGATCCGGAAGCATTCCCACACCAGCAGAAATAAGCTCGCACGCGAAGGCCGGCTTTCTTCACGCCATCCCGGCCGAAATCCTGCTGGCGCGAAAAACATCGCAATGAAGCCCGCTTCCAGAAGCATTCCATCCGACTGATAAGCGGAAAAATCCTGCGCGGCGCTGACAAACGAGAGGAAGCACACGAAACAAACTACCAGCATGCCGCGCGGCCAGAAATTCAGGACCAGCAACAACGAGGCAATCATACCTACCCAGCAAATCCCCGTAACCATGTGGGAACGGCTCGATAGCCATAGCAGCGTCGGCGCATACCAGTAGCCCGCATGGCCGAATCGTTCGGCCAACGCCTGCAGGTATTCACCGGCGGGCAGAATTCCGTGCGGCCCAATCAATCCGCGAATTTGAGACACCAGCGAGAAAAACGCCGAGTAATAAATGAGGCCGAGAGCGCGCAGGAAAATCCAGCGGGGAAGCAGACGGTCTGAGGCGCCTCGTTCCGAATCGAACAGCCAGCGCAGGATGGACACAGGTGACCAGTCCTTCATCGGCGGTAATTATAGCGGGCCCAATTCTCCGCGCGTTGACTTTTGTCCGCGCAACCCATAGCATTTTCTGTTCACCTGCGGTCGTCATGCGCTCCTGTAAGGCCGCAATTTCTGACATCCCATCGGAGGAAGTAATGCCCATCAAGGTCGGCATCAACGGCTTCGGCCGCATCGGTCGCAACATCATGCGCACCGCGCTGGACGACAAAGAAATTCAGTTCGTCGCCGTCAACGACGTCACCGATGCGAAGACCCTCGCGCACCTGTTGAAGTACGACTCCGTCCTCGGCAATCTGCCGCACAAGGTCGCGCATACCGATGACACCATCGCCGTGGAAGGGAAGAGTTTCAAGGTTTTCAAGACCAAGGACCCCGCCGAAATCGACTGGGCTTCTGTCGGCGCGGATATCGTCGTCGAATCGACCGGCCTCTTCACCAAAGGCGTGGATGCCAAGAAGCATCTCCGCGCGCCCGTGAAAAAGGTGATCATCTCCGCGCCCGCTGATGGCCCCGATGCGACTTTCGTTCTCGGCGTTAACGAAAAGACTTACAATCCTGCCGTGCACCACGTTATTTCCAACGCTTCCTGCACTACCAATTGCCTCGCACCCGTCGCCAAAGTTCTCCAGGAAACCTTCG
>QHZC01000597.1 GCA_003224515.1 Acidobacteriota bacterium | reverse complement strand
ACTTACCTGAATTTAGCAGAAGGAAGATCCGGCTGACTTTCCTGGGCCACATGAAAGACAGCCTCTGGAGTATGGATCTGTTCAGGTGCGAGTCGGCCACGTTGCGGACCCACTCGGTCTTGGTCGTCATGGATCAATGCACGCGCCGGATCATTGGGTTCGGCGTCCATGCTCATGCTCGGCAAACCCAGGCTGATGGACAGTTCTTCGAGCGTACCGGGCACGGCCTGCTTCGGGCCGGTGGAAGAGAGAGAGAGTGATCATCAGCCACAGTGGCGCGATGAGAGGGAAACGCGCACCAGGAAAGACGTTTCCCGCGAGCTAAAACTGCAGCTTCAATGCGAGCTGCAGAATTCTTGGGTCGCCCGCCGAAGTGATCTGACCAAATGATGCCGACGAAACATTGGCATTCGGCAAATTGAAGTTCACGTTGTTGAACACGTTGAAGAACTCCGCTCGGAACTGGCTGGAAACACGATCGGTGATTTTGTTTGTTTTCAGAAGCCCGAGGTCGGCGCCGAAGAATCGCGGGCCGCGCAGGATGTTTTTGCCCGAATTGCCGAACGTCCCGATAGCGTTCGGTGCAAACGCTGCGGTATTGAAGTATTGCGCGATCAACTGCCCGTGGGGACGCCCCGAGTCGAGCGACGGGTTGCCTCCGATGTAATCAGCCCGATCCAAGCCCACGCCGCTGAACGAATTGTCGGTCCCGCTTACGACCGAGAACGGAAACCCGCCACGCCACGTACTGAGTCCCGTCAGACCCCAGCCGTTAGCGAGCCCCCCAGCCACACCACGCAACGACGTTTGCGGGATCTGCCACACGGCCGAGAAGTGGAACAGATGTGGAACATCGTCATTCGACGTGCCATAGTCGAAATGGCGGCTGAACGGATTCGTCGTGCCCGAGTTACCGAAGTCGTCGATCATCTTGGACCACGTATAGTTAGCCAAAATCGAGAACCCACGACTGAAGTGCCTTTCAATATTCAATTTCATCGCATGGTAGTGCGAGTTGTTGTCCGACGAGAACAGTCCCACGGAGCCGAACTGCGGATAGAGCCGGCGCGATTGCGTGTTCGCCTTCGTTGACGCTCCGGGAATGTAAACTGCCGGGTTGGACTCGCGGAAACCGAGGGCGCCGCTGGCTAAATACGTGCCTTTATTACCGTCGTAGGAAATTCGTCCGACCCAGCTCTTGGCGAACTGACGTTCCAAGGTTAGGTTCCAGGTAGCCAGCTCCGGCATGTGCCAATTGCGCTGTATGTATCCATAGACAGAAACGGGCAGCGTGAAGGTCGCGCTTGGGCCGGGAAGATTCGGACCGTACTGAGCCGGAAACGGATTGGGAATTCCAATGCTCGCGAACGGATCCACGAAACTGATATTTCCCGAGTAGTCGAACCGTGGGCCGAAAGGGGCGGTGTCCACGAGTCCGTTCGAATCGTGGTTGCCCGGTGGCGTGTAATAGATGCCCACGCCCCCGCGCAGCGAAGTGCTGCCGCTGCTGCCGATCCGGTATGCGAAGCCGAGCCGCGGACCGAAGTTCCACACGTTCGCCTCTGAACCCGATGCGGCCGGGCAGTCCGGGTCATGATTCGCGCCGCCGAAGATCAGACCAGCGGGCGCATTTGGGAATTTAGCCGATTTTTGTCCGGGTGCAAAACACGGGACGCGGCCTTTCTCTTCGGTGTATGGGAAATACGGATCCCAACGCACGCCGAAGTTCAGGACGAAATTGGGGGTCAGGCGCCAGTTATCCTGAAAGAACAAGCTCCACAAAGTGCCGCCCAAATTCTTGAACTCACCACCACCCTGAAGGAAACGCGAAGCAGAGCCGAGGAAGAAGTCGGAAAGGTTATTCCCCGTCAATTGGTTTCCGAACGTGAACTGGCCCGACATCGTGAACGTGTTTACCAGGTCGTTCCGAACGCGGACGGCCTCGCCGCCGATGTGAATTTCATGACTTCCGCGCTGCATCGTGAGATCCTCGCGCACCGTGTAATCTCCCCGGTCGAAGTTTCCGCGGTGGTTCGTCGATATGCTGAAAAAGCCCGGAACGCTGACGACGAGTTCGGACGGAGTCGGCGCGGCGATGTGGACGCCGATATCGGGGAACGAGAACGGGGCACCTGACAACGATCCGCCGGTCTGTGAATCCCAGCCAAACCAGGTCAGAAACAGTGTGGACGACGACATCGTATACGTGTGATTGATGGCCAGGTTCTTGATGGTCACGCGATTACCGCTGTTATCCGCCGACAGAATGTTTCTGTTTCCCGCCGCGATATCGGGTGGCTCGCTAAAGCGCGTCCAAAAGAAGCTGGCGATGAGCTGGTGTTTGCCGCTCAGGTAGTCGATCTTCGCGAGCCACTGGTGGTCGTTCTGAACAACTTTGGGGCCGCCGTAGGTGAGCTGTCCGTTGGTACCGTTCGGCAGTGGAATCTTTGCGAGCAACGCCAGGCTTGGGACGCTGAAGCGGCTTGTCGGAATCTGATTATTCGGGAATGGCGCACCCGAAGCGGGGTCCTTCAATTGTGTCGGGATTGCGGAGAAATCGCCGGCGCGTTCAACGGCCGTGGGGACGAACGAGATCCTGCCCTGCGCCGCCATGCGGATCGGCGTCCCCTGGTATGTGCCAAAAAAGAACAGCCTATGCTTCAAAATCGGCCCACCCAGACTGCCACCATACTGGTTTCGTTTGAGGGTATCCTGCTTCTGGGCAAAGAAATTACGTGCGTTCCAGGCGCCATTTCGGACAAATTCGAAGGCGCTGCCATGCAATTGGTTTGTCCCTGATTTAGTCACGATGTTTACGACCGCACCCGCGCCAAGGCCGTACTGAGCCGAGAGATTGTCGGTCTGAACGGCAAACTCCTGAACGGCATCCGGGTTCGGAAATGGCAGATTCGTATTGAGATACGTATCGTTGTGCCCGGCGCCGTTCATTTGAAAGTTGACCGACCGCGGCCCGCCGCCGCCCACGTTCGCGTCCTGCTCCCCGGGATAGACGCCTCCCTGGCAATTGACCAGGCAGTATTTCCCGGTTTCGTCGAGCGCCCCTGCAGCGAGAAACAGGAGAGCCTGGGGTTGACGCCCATTGAGTGGCAGATCGACGATGCGCTGCCTGTCGACAACTTGCGCGACAGAGGCGCTTTGGGTGTTAACGAGTTCGGCGTCGGCCGAGACCGTAACCTGCTGGTTCACGTCGCCGACCCGCAGAGTCACCGGCACATGCGCGACCAAGTTTACGGCGAGAGTGATGCCGCCTTGCACATATCGCGAGAAGCCCGCCTTCTCGACCACCAGCTGATACGATCCGACGGGAGTCGCAGGAAACAAGAAGGTCCCGTCGGTTCCCGTCTGAACCGCTTTCAAATAGCCCGTCTCCTGGCTCCGAATGGTGACGGCAGCGTCGACAACTACTGCCCCGCCGGGATCATAGACAACGCCGCCGATTGTGGCGTTGTTGTATTGGGCCGGCGCGATTGCGCCGCACAGGGCAATTGCCAGGCCTGCGGCGAAAGCACGGAAATTGATCATATTTCACACCTTGCAGGACAAGAACTTCAAAAAAGCTTCGCAACATGCGGCAACCGGAATAAAAAGCGTGCCACTTATAGGATGTAGCACCCTAAAGGTCAATCCAGTGGTTACCCTATACGAGCTACCTGGTTTCTTCCTAATGCAGGTTATAAGGGGCTGACCCGTTTCTTCCGCTTGTTTACCTTGTCGATCAACCTGACGGGTGCCAAGAAGGTCCATTCATTGACGAGCTAAACCGTCTGCATTCAAAATTCCTCGTATCCGCCTACATCAAGCCAGTCCGAGGGGCCGCCAGTCTACCTGACAACGTGTATCAGACTCTTCGTAGTCTGGGCGCGCCTGAAGAGTGTTGGGCGATCGGAGGCAGATTTGATGGGAGCGAAGTGGAACTCCACAAGGCACTGCATGAATCTGGCGATGGATTCCTGCTCTCCTGTATCCCGGGAAAACTCGCCTTCGTCAAGACCGAAGATGAAGAGTTCTTTTGCAGCGAAAATAGGTCGACTACTGCTTCATGCGGAATCTGAGGCTTGTTCTCGCGCCGACTTCCTGCACGTTGATTTTCTCGAGCCGGACACGCTCAAGGCTGGAGCTTTCAAAGGACCGGAGACCGATGCCTAAAAATACCGGCATGATATCAACATGAAGCTCGTCGACGAGTCCAGCATCCAAGAGCTGTTGGGCTATGCTGACGCCGCCGACCACCTGAACTGCCTTATCGCGGGCGGCAGCTTTTGCTT
>QHZC01000595.1 GCA_003224515.1 Acidobacteriota bacterium | reverse complement strand
GGAAAGCGCAGAGGCCGCGCTGGCGCGACTGGACTCCGATACTCCGGATCTACTTCTCACGGACCTGAAACTGCCTAACCTGTCCGGTGTCGAGTTGCTGAAGCAGACGAGACGACTCCTCCCACACAGCGAGGTCGCCATCATGACAGGCCACGGCTCGATCGAATCCGCAGTCGATGCGATGAAACTGGGGGCGTACGACTACATCGAAAAGCCGTTTCGCGTGGAAAAGATGCGCCTGCTGCTGCAGCGCATGGCCGAAAAAGTACGCCTGGTCACGGAAAATGAGTTCTTGCGCGAGCGGGTTACAACGGAAGACAACCTCGACGGCATCATCGGCAGTTCCGCGAATATCCAGGACGTCCTGCGCATGATTTCCCGGTTGAAAGACACCCGTACGCCGGTACTGATCTCCGGCGAGAGCGGTACAGGGAAGGAGCTGGCGGCCCGCGCGATTCACTTCCGCGGTTCCATGGCAAAAACGCCTTTTGTGGCAGTCGATTGCGGCTCGCTGGTGCCGACGCTCATGGAGAGCGAACTGTTCGGATACGAGAAGGGCGCTTTTACCGGCGCGACGAAATCGAAGGCCGGCCTGTTCCAGGCAGCGGACGGAGGGACGATCTTCCTGGACGAGATCGGCGAACTGCCCCTTGAGATGCAGGGGAAATTACTCCGTGTATTGCAGGAAAAGGAAGTGCGACCAGTGGGCAGCAACGAGAAGGTAAACGTTGATGTTCGAGTGATCGCAGCGACTAATCGTGATCTGGAGGCCGCTTATCGAGGAGGAACCTTTCGAAAAGACCTGTATTTTAGACTGAACGTGGTGACCGTGCACCTCCCTCCCCTGCGCGAGCGGCGATCGGACATTCCGGTCCTGGTTCACCATTTTCTGGATCGCTACGCCAAGGGCTCGCACATTCAGGTCACCGCTGCGGCGATGAAGAGCCTGCTGCACTATGACTGGCCGGGTAACGTCCGCGAGCTGGAGAATTGCATCGCGCGGGCAGTGACCCTGGGTGACGGGAAAATCATTGACGTTGCCGATCTGCCGCCAGCCATTCGGAGCGAGCAGGCAGATTCGGAGATGGTAACATCCCAGGATGCCGCGACCTTGTCCACCACTGCTTTAGCAGAGATGGAACGAATGACGATTCTGCGGGTATTTGAACAGGCGAACGGCGACAAGGCCCTGGCGGGAAAAATGCTGGGAATCAGCCGCGCAACCCTTTATCGAAAATTGAAGCGCTACAATATTGCTTTGAAGGCGGGTTCGGAAAGTGGTGGAGCTGAGCCGCAAGCGGCGCGCCAGTAGCGAGCGCAACGTCTCAGGCCAAACGCTCCGAGACCTCGGTATGCGTCACGCGGTGAGACGAAAACGTTTCACGGTGAGACGGTTGAGTCAAACAAGCGCGCGGAGAAAATCCTAAGCCTCACAATTTCTGCAACTTGCAATAGCCGCACCTTTCCAGTCCTTTGGCGTCCAGCGTGCATCTCTGTCATCGGAAGTCTGCCTCTCTTGCGGTGAGTGTGTCTCGCCCCAAGAGAACGGATGGATCCTGACCCGGTAGGCGAGAGACGACGTGGGAAAATCGGGCGACCTGGCACTGACAGCGAACGGGCAAGACTGCGCAGAGCAGTTGGCACGATTTTTTCCGCAGGCAAGACCCGTTCGAATTCCCGTGCAAGTGACCGCGTCGCGCGGAGGCAGAACCAACCTTCGCGAGACCGCGATTGTGGAATATGGCGACCCGGAGCACGCTATTTTTCTTTCGACCTTGCCGCTGGAGTTCGACGATCGCGTGCGGATCGAGGCAACTGGAGAAGGAAGACCGACGGAAGCAACCGTCGTCGGCGTGCAGTATCACGAAGGACGCAAAGCAGTGGCCGTCAGATTCTCGCAAGGCCCCTGCGACTGGGTGGTGACACAGTCGTGAACAAGACGATAACAGCGCTGAATATCCCCGCTCCCGCTCGATCGGAAAGCCCGCGGCAGGAACAATGGAAAGAAGCGCGCTCGGTGTTCCCGATCTATCTGGCGCTCGCGAAGCAACTGGAAATGGCAATCCCCTTTGCGCAAGCCAAGCGGAACCTCCCAGAACAACTGGATTTGGAGATTTTCAGCCAAGTGCACGAATGGCTGGATTCGATGGATCAGCGCGTCATGGTGCATGAACTTCGTCATCTCCTGCAGATGACGACACTGAACGCCAGCGAAACGGGACTGCGCGCACTGATTCAGCGTCATCTGCGCAAGACGAAGAAAAGCAATGTCGACCGAGACAAGATCGACTTCCTGCTCGTACAGTACTTTGCGCTCTGTGCGCCCGCGAAGATTTTTCACAAACAGATCGAACTGGGAGACGTCACCCAGGTCATGCAGCCGGTGCTCGGAGATGTGAATGCGGACCCGCTCGCGTGGTGCGCGCCGCTGGAACAAATGATCGAGGCGTTGCGTGGCTTCCGCGGCTTACGGGAGATCTTGAAGACGAATTTCATCGAGCAGGGCCACAAGGTGAAGGAAGCGGCCGGCGGGATGTTTTATGATCCCCCGGCGCTGATCGCCTTTGTCCGGTTTAATTTTCTGATGCGCCGGACGTTGATTGAGCTGATGCATGCAGACTTGATTGCCATCCGCGCGGGCCTCGGCCAGCTGCAATCCGCGGGCGCACATATCATCGACTGCCACCATTTCGGACTGTCAGCCACGGAACCACTTCCAAAAATCTGTGCGACTGCTGATGAGTGGAAACAACCCTTCCAGAAAGAGTACACGGAACGGTCGGTCGGTCAGGCTTTCGACAAGCTGCTCGGGCTGCGAACGGACGTAGAACAGGCGCTCGAGAAGGCGCTCGGAAAATCGGGCGAAAGCGTCCCTCAACTGGTAGCGGTACCGGCAGGAAAGCCTCTCCCGACGGCAACGAAGCCTGCGGCGGAATCCACGGTTTCCAATGCCAACGCGAAGGCCAAGGAACGTCTAGCGACACCTAGGGCGGGGGATGCCGTTGTGGTGCTGGATTTTGAAACCTGCGTTGAGCAAATCTGGGACCAACTGATCGCAACGCCGCCTTCGCGTGGAAGGTCCATGACTACGGTCAAGGTCGGCGGAGCGCGAATTCTGCTGTCGTCATGGGAAGTAACGGCATTCGTCAGCGAAGGCGGGCCCGCTGCGGAGGATTTGCGACACGCCGTTGTCGCCCGCGTGCTAGTAACTGCGGCAATAGAATCCGCCAAGGAGACGGGGAATGCCACGTCGCTCGACAAAGCAGTGAATATGGCGCGCGTGGAAGTCACTCGATTGCAGGAACGCGTGGATCTGGCCAAACAAGCGAAGGATACCGAAGCAGCGGTAAACCTCGGGATCAGCACGAAACGCCTGCTCTCGGCGCTGGACGAAGCAGAAAAGCTGTAACCGATGGCGAACAGGTCCGGCTAGGCTGGACGGAAACTTCAGGGAGCTGGATTTCATTGCGACACGCCAACGTAGTCATCCTCACCGATGAAAGCGAATTTGCCCGGCTGCTCACGGCCTGCTGGCAGGTCGAACGCCAGGCTCCGAACATTACTGTCCTCAGCAGCAATTCGTGGCGTGAACAAAATGCACCGGATCACGACCTGGTGGTGGTGGGGCCAGTGCGCGATGGAAAAATTACCAGCGTATTGCGGTCCCTCGATCCGGCAACCGTGGTCATTCTGTGTGTTCCCGCGGATTCCGAGGAATTCGGGCAGTTGCGGACCAAGTATCCAAGGCTAGTTCATATCCCGCTTCGCGAAGATTGGGCGCAAACGCTCCTACTCGTCGCCAGCGAATCGTTGCGCCGCGCGAAAGCTTTGCAGATCGCACGGCAAGCGGAACGAAACGCCGCCAGGAACGAAAACCACGCCACACTCGGGCGGTACATGCTGGACATGAAGCACAGCGTGAACAATGCGCTGACCTCCATGCTGGGAAATGCGGAATTGCTACTGCTGGAGCCCGGGCAGCTTTCCTCGCAGTCGCTGGCGCAGATTAAGACCATGCATAGCATGGCGCTACGAATCAATGAGGTGATGCAGCGTTTCTCATCGCTTGCGAGCGAGATGCAGGGAGCTGAGAATGCATCTCAAGCTGAGACAGAAGAGACGGCGGCGCCAACCCCGCGACGCCGCTGAGCTCCTCCCCAGCCCCTGCAACCGACTCATTTATAGATGGTTAGCCCGACATGACCCAAGAGCACGCAGAATCGAAAAGCTGGCTGCTGACGTGCACCTCTGCTCTGTGGACAAGTATGGGGAGAGCACGGCTGTGCACAAAAAAGTTCTGATCGTTGATGACTCGCCGGCTGAGGTAAAGCTGATCGAAGGCTTGCTGGAAAAGGAAGGCTATTGGCCGATTGCGTTGCACGACCCCAAGCGCGTTGAGGAGACCATTACGAACGAGCGGCCCAGTGTGATCCTGCTCGATGTAGTGATGCCAGACCGGAACGGATTTCAGATTTGCCGCGACCTGAAGGGGAATGCCGAGTTCAACATGATCCCGGTGATCCTGGTGACCTCGAAGGATACCGCCAGCGACAAGTATTGGGGCCAGCAGCAGGGCGCGGACGGATACGTGACGAAGCCCTTCACACGGGAAGATCTGCTTCGCGCGGTACGGCGGTTTGCATGAGAGTTTGTGACGAAAAGAACAGACGATGAGCGAAGATTTCCATCTCGAACCCCTTCCTGCGGACGCCGATACCGGAGATCTGCTCGAAGCCCTTGGGCCGATCGAAGAGCGGCCGCCCGAGTCGCAGTATTGCGTCTTCCGCAGCGGGCGCGAGCGATTCTGCCTTCCGGTTCTGGACGTCGAGGAAGTGCTGGATTGGCCGCTGCTGACAAAGCTTCCGCTTGGCCCGGCATACCTGGTCGGAATTTTCAATTTGCGCGGGGCCATCGTGCCATTGATTGACATTGCGATTACCGAAGGACGCCGACCGGGCCTGCTGCCCAAGCACGTGGTGGTCGCTTCTCTACGCGCCGAGAGCCATCACGAGGACCTTCGTATCGGCATCGCGTCCGCCGGAAAACGTGCCGCACTGCATCGGTATGTTGCGGCACGACGATCGACTGGCGCTAGTTCTGGATTTGCCGCGGCTGTTGGAAGTTTATCCCGGGCCATCGATTTAGGAGTTATTGGGAGATTTTGGGTTGAGATTTGCGGCGTGATGCTGGCTCAGCCAGCTGCGCCGAAGCAAGCAGCACTTTGGGAGGCAGTAATGAAATCGCGATTGAGTTCAACCGTCTGGACGCTGGTCCTGCTGAACGGAGTGGTCGGTTCCTTCGTTCTCTGGCTCGCCTTCAACGCCGGGAAAAAAGCCGGTGAAGCATCTTTCCTCGACTTCGGCTCACCCGCCGGGGGATCGGCACTCTTCGCCATCGTCCTTGCGCTGGTGACGTGGATAATTCTCGCGTGGCGCTTCGGCGCGCTGCTGGGGCCGGTGCAGGCTCTTGCAGAATTCTCTGAACGGCTCGCCGCAGGGGATCCGCGCGCACGCGCTGAGGTCAATTCGAATGATGAACTGGGCTACATTGCGGAAAACCTGAATCGCGCCGTGGCCAAGGTGTCCAAGGCAACCATAAACCAGGACGCCAACGACGCGCTGCAGCGCAGCATCACCGAATTGCTAAGCGTCATCAATCAGGTCGCGCGTGGTGATTTGGCGCAGCGCGGCAAGGTTACCAACGACGCCCTTGGAAACGTAACCGATTCGATCAATTACATGCTCGATAATTTCACCAAAGTTCTCGAGCGCGTCCGCAAAGCGGCCATGGAAGTGACCGCGTGCTCTAACAACATTCTCGTGGCCGCCGATGAAATGCAGGCTGGCGCCACGCAGCAAGACCAGGAAATTACAAACACCTCGAGCGCCGTCGAACAGCTGACGGTCTCCATGAAGCAGGTTTCCAACAACGCCGAAGCGAGCGCCGAAGCGGCACGCCGAGCTCTGGATGCGGCCGAACAGGGCAACCGCGCGGTCCGCGACACCCTCGAGGGCATGCAGCGAATCCGCGCATCGGTGCAGGCGACCGCCAAGAAAATCAAATCTCTCGGCGACCGCTCCCTGGAAATCTCCGAAATCATCAACGTAATTAACGACATCACGGAACAAACAAACCTGCTGGCGTTGAACGCAGCTATCGAGGCAGCACGCGCAGGCGAAGCGGGGCGAGGTTTCGCGGTCGTCGCCGACGAGGTCCGCAAGTTGGCCGAACACAGCCGCAGCGCGACGAAGGATATCGCCGCGCTCATCAAGGCGATTCAAGCGGAAACCAACGAAGCCGTGGTCGTCATGGAAGAAGGCACCAAGGAAGTGGAAGGCGGCGCACAACTTGCCGATCAGGCGGGCCGCGCGCTGGACGCCATTTCCAACGTGGTACGCCAATCGGCGGAACTCGTACAGGAAATCTCGCTGGCGTCGAAACAGCAGGTGCGCGGAACAGAGGGAGTAGCGCACGCCATGCAAATTATTTCGAGCATTACGCGACAGACATCGCAAGGAACGCGCGGGACGGTGGCAACGGTAAGCCAGCTCGTCAAGCTGTCGGATCAACTG
>QHZC01000591.1 GCA_003224515.1 Acidobacteriota bacterium | reverse complement strand
GCTGAATCCACATGGCACTATGGCGGAGATGTGGCCGAGCGGATATATCACGTGTAACGGCGCAGGCCATTTCATCATCATTGACAGGCCCGACGTTGTCATTGATGCGATCAGCCAAGTGGTGCGGTCAGTCCGCAATGACGCCAAGCTTTAAGACAAGCTCCTAGCGCAGAGTGGAATTCCTTTTAAGAGGCCTGGTTACGCGGAAATCGTCCATTTGAAGTTCTAGAACTTGACAGTAATCCGTGCCGGTTTATCGGGAGGAGGAGAGCTGAGTCGTCCAGAGCTGTTGGCCAGAGATTTGTAATGCGCGGACGACAGCGTTGGCGGATTTGCTCCATTCCACGGAGTAAAACGCGACTTCGGAAGGTCCGGGAACGGATTGGCGAACGAACAGAGTTTCGTAGCCCGGCAAGGGCTGGAGCGACCAGCGCACCGTGCCGGCGGGAAGCTTGGCGTCGGCGACGATAGCGATGGTGGCGGTGGCAGACTGATTGGCGGCCGTGGCTGTGAGTACGTAGTGTCCGGGCTGTTTGGGGCCAAGCGTGATTTCTCCGTTTTCCACGTGGAGCTCGGCGAGCGGAGGATCGAGAGACCAGTGGACGTCGATGAGCGGGCGGCCGGAGTCATCGACGGCGGAAAAAGCGGCAGGCTCGCCGACGAGTAGAGTCGCGGCACTGGGTGTGACCAGAAGGCCCGGAGCGGGAGTTTGCGGCGCCGGGGTTTCGGTGCCCTGGGAAAAGGCAGAATCTCCCTCTTCGAAGTGTACCGGCGGCAATGGATTTCCAAGGGAGAAATGAATTGCTCTGACGGCTCCAAGAGAGGTAGGCTTGCGTATATTTCTTTGTGCCGGGAGGTCAAAATGGAAATCCCGGTTTCTACATTGAGCGGCCGAATGTGTTTGTTCAGTGGCCAAAGAACGTCGTATCCTCGCAGGACAAGTGAATCTTCGCAGGTTTCCGGGTGTTGCCGCTGGCACGTAATTGGTGTCGCCGCAAGCCTGTGAGTTAAGTTTAGGCAAGTCTTCGAACCAACGTGTAGGCAAGCGGGAGGTCTTCCTTATGTCTCAAACAAGGTTTCTGTTTTGTTTCACCGTGTTGCTGTTGGGTTTCGTGCGTACCTCGTATTCGCAGACCACCTTTGCCAGCATCACCGGCACGGTCACGGATGCCACCGGCGCAATCGTGCCGGGCGCGACCATCACGGCCACGCACGGAGAAACCAATATCAAAACCAGCGCCACTTCTAATGAAGAAGGTAACTACACAATCGCCCAGCTCAAGGAAGGGAACTATACGGTGCGGACCGAAGCAAAAGGTTTCAAGAGCTTCGTAGTGGAGAACGTACGATTGGTAGCCCGCGATCTCCGCCGCGTGGATGTCAAGCTGGCAGTCGGTGATGTCGCGACCGTGGTGGTAGTCTCCGGTGGCGCCACGCTGATCGAGACCGAAACGGCTCGTATCAGCAACACGAAAGATTCGCTGGTCCTCAACACCATTCCGACCAATTCGCGAAGCTTGTGGGCGGTCCTCAATCTTTCACCAGGTTTGCAAGGGCAGGCCGGTAGCAGCGTGACGCGGTTCGCCGGCAGCCGCGTCAATGAGAACAATTGGTCGATCGACGGAACCACTTTCTCCGACGGGGTGGATAACACGCAGACCGGTCCTTTGGCCAACTATATCGAGTCTTTCCAGGAAGTGAAGATCGACCTGTCCAACAATTCCGCGGAATTCGGAGCGGTCGGACAGGTCACTGTCGTTTCCAAGTCCGGAACGAATCAGCTCCATGGGTCCGTGTTCGACTATTACTCGACGCCCGGGTTTCGGGCGAGAAGTTTTTTCTCCAGCGCGCGCCAGACCGGCATCCAACACTTTCCAGGGGGTGCGATCGGCGGACCGGTTTGGATTCCAAAGATCTACAACGGACGTAACAAGACGTTCTTCTTTTTCTCGTACGAAACTTCGCGGGGGAGTTCGGTGCAGGACAGGTTGAACCCGACTGTGGCGCCGGGGCCGTGGAGAACCGGCAACTTCTCAGGACTGACGGATTCCAATGGCAATCCGGTCACGCTTGTCGACCCAAGTAATGGCCAGCCGTTTCCCGGCAACATCATTCCCGCCGACCGCATTAATCCGGTCTCGCAAAAGATCCAGGACAAGTTCTTCCCTATGCCTAATTTCGGAGATCCGAATACCTTCCACACTCAAAATTACCGGGAGCTCAAAATCCGGCCTTGGGATCCGTCGACTTACTGGACCACCCGCATCGACCACAAGTATTCGGATAAAGACCAGATCTTCGGCAGGTACACCTGGGTTCGCGGCTACAACCGCGTTTGGGAGGGCAACCTGCCAACTATCGGGCAGCGCTGGCAGCAGCGTGACGACCGCGCCGCCACTGCTTCCTATACTCATTCGTTCCGCCCGAATCTGTTGAACGAAGTCCGTTGGGGATTTGGTCTGAATAACAACCCGATCAACTTTGACCTCAACCGAGGGTCAACACAGCACGGACTTCAATTAGTGCAAGATCTCGGTCTGGTCGGATTGGCCCCAGACCTGCCGGATATCAACGGCATTCTCAATTTGCGCTTCAGCAATGGCATGACCGGGCTCACTCAGTTTCCGTGGACGAAGAAAGGTTACCGGACCCACACTGAGGAATTCCAGGAGCAAGTGAGCTGGTTCAAAGGACGGCATAGCCTGAAGTTCGGCGGCAAGCTGCTCCGGTCCGAATACGACGATTTCAACGCCAGTAGGAGTCTTTTCGGCAATGTTTCCTTCTCGAACAAATTTACCGGCAACCCCTACGCGGACTTCTTGCTCGGTATCCCGACTACGGCGGCGCGGGCATTCCCGCCAGTGGAGCTGGATCGGAACCGCTGGGCCTACGACTTCTTCGCGTTGGACGATTTCAAGATCAGCCCGCGGCTCACGCTCAACCTCGGAGTCCGATATGAACTGCACCTGAACTGGAGGGAGAACCATGATCTGCTGTCTCTCTTCGATGTGCAGTCTGGAAACATTGTCATCCCTGATGACGCAATGTCGAAGGTGAGCCCCATCTTCCCGAAAAACTACGTTGGAATCGCGCAGGCCAGTTCGGTCGGCTTTGATCCCAAGACTCTGGTGCATCTGGACAAGAACAATATCGCACCGCGCATCGGGCTGGCTTATCGTCCCTGGGGAAACAACACGGTGTTTCGCGCCGGTTGGGGAATGTTCTATAACGTGGTGCCCTTCGTTTACAGCCTGGGTTTTGGAGATGTGCCATACGTGCTGTCCGAACCGGCATACACCAATCCACTCGACAACCCGCAAGTGATCTTCCCCCGCGTTTTCCCGGAAACCGGAACGGGCGGGCCCAGCACAGTCAGCATCCCAGCCGCCCAGAATCCGAATTTGAAGACTCCCTATAGCTTCCAGTACAACTTCACCATCGAGCGCCAACAGTGGAACACGGGATTCCGTCTCTCTTACATCGGAACCGCCATGCGCCAAGGTGCCTGGCAGTATAACTACAACTCACCGGTGCCCAACGACCAGCCGTTTATCTCCAAGCCGCGGCCATTCAACAACCTCCCTGAAGTCTGGTACGTGACCAACGGAGCAGGCCACCAATATAACGGGCTCACCGTGGAGGCTCTGCGCCACTTGTCCGGCGGCCTGTACTTTCAGAGTTCGTGGACCTGGGCTCGCGACCGTTACGACCTGGACTACAACTGGGATTTCGACACGTGGCAGTTCATTTCGGAGAACCCGTTCGACCGCAAGCGCGAGGTCGGTCCCGCCCAGGAGATTCCGACGCACCGCTTCACTACGAACTTCATCTACCAGCTCCCATTTGGCAAGGGTCGGCATTTTGCGCCGAATGTCTCCCGTCTGGGGAACTTGCTGATCGGCGGATGGGAGATTAGCGGCATCTACACCGCCCAGACCGGGATGTTTCTGACCCCGTTCTGGACCGGTCCGGACCCGGTAGGGATCGCTTATACGACCAGTGACCCGGCGGAAGTCACCATCCGCCCCGACGTACTGAAGAACCCCAACACCGGGCCGCATACGCATGACCTGTGGTTCGATCCGAACTCTTTCACTCCACCCGCGGCAGGCCGATTCGGTACTTCCGGCAAAGGCGTGATCAAAGGGCCAGGCGTGAACGTTTGGAGTGCCGGCCTCCACAAGGACTTCATGTTCGGAGAAAGGGCGAAGCTTCGTTGGGAGATGACGGCCAA
>QHZC01000592.1 GCA_003224515.1 Acidobacteriota bacterium | reverse complement strand
CGCGTGTTGTTGCCGGTGTTCGTCGTGACTTTCCAGGACGCCGTTGTGGTATCGTCCTTTGATCATCCTCATGGCACTTCAGGCTATCCGCAACGACGACCCCGCCAGAGAGCGCGACTTTCGATCCAACAATGCCCCCAGTCGCGTGGCGGCCTAACTAGCGTTTGTACCACTACCGTCTGTGAGCTACCGGCCGGTCTGTGCCTTCAAAAACGTTCCTTTGTTGAGTTCGTCGAAGGCATGCCTGAGCTGCTCCTGAGTGTTCATGACGATCGGGCCGTACCACGCCACAGGTTCCTCGAGTGGCTTGCCCGAGACCAGGAGGAATCGGATTCCGTCGTCACCGGCCTGAACCATGAGTTCGTCCCCGCGGTCGAAGAGAACGAGCGAGCGATTGTCGGCCACCGAGGGAGGCGCGGTGTCCAGCCATTGAACCGATTCGGTCGGCACGGCAAGGGGTTCAGAAGCGTTGCAGAACTTCCCGGCACCCGCAAAAACATATGCAAAGGCATGGCGCGTGATCTCGACTGGAAAGGTCTTCCTCCGGCCTGGAGGCACTGAGAAATCAAGGTAGATGGGGTCAGCAGCGATTCCATCGACGGGGCCAGTCTTCCCCCAGAATTTTCCGCAGACGACACGAACGTGAGTACCGTTGTCGTCCTTAATCTCCGGGATGTCCAACGCTTTGACCTCCTGGTAGCGCGGCGTGGTCATCTTGAGCGACGACGGAAGGTTCGCCCACAACTGAAAACCGTGCATGCGGCCGACGTGGTCACCCTTTGGCATCTCTTGATGAATGATGCCGCTGCCCGCGGTCATCCACTGGACGTCGCCGGCTGCGATGGCGCCGCGATTTCCCATGCTGTCGCCGTGCTCTACTGTTCCCGCGAGGACGTAGGTGATCGTTTCGATTCCGCGGTGGGGATGCCATGGGAACCCGGCTAGATAATCCTCGGGAACGTCATTGCGGAAGTCGTCGAGGAGCAGGAACGGGTCGAAATCAGAAGTGTTGCCGAAGCCAAACACGCGTCGAAGATGCACGCCCGCGCCTTCGAGGGTCGGCTTGGCCTTGACGAGACGCTTCACGGGTCGGAGAGACATTTTTAACTCCAGTGCTAAGAGATCCTCATGTTGAATGTGAGGTGCGCGCGGCCATCGCTATATTTTGTTTTATAGAAACAAACGGAGGTGTCTCGGCGTCAGCGTTGCGTGCCCCTAAATGAAATCTAGCGCATCGGTGCCCAAAGATCTCTTATGCCTGTGTCGATTCGAGTCTCACTTAGGCGTTTGAGACCTGATTGGCTATGTTCCCGTCCGCGAATGGGGCAAGCCCGTTGGGCCGCCGCAGATATTTTGCGTCGTCGCCGGGCCTTTGGCTGTGAACTTGGATGCAATGAGTTTGTCAGTCGCAGTGTAGCCGACAGCCATTGCAACAACGAGCATCGCGCCTAGAATCTTCGGCGGACTCGGTACAGGGATGTCGAACCAACGACAGCCAGCCCCGATGAGCAAGGCCAATACGAACCCCAGAATTATTTTCATCATTTGGTGCCTCCTTGTTTAGCCAGCATTTCAGATCCTGATGGCTGACGTCCTCCGTAGACCATCAGCGCGCCACTGAAGGACGAAAAGGCCGCGAAAGCCAGCGGCAATGCAAGCGAATGCCTTAGCAGCAGCGTACCCACTGCAGCGCCGCCAAACATGAGAGCAATCGATGCCACTCGCCTCTGCCAATGCGGATTGCTTCCACCGGCAAGAGAGGAGTCCGAGGCGAGACCCGTGATGGTAAGGGTAAGCACGGTTGTAGTTAGATCCGGTACACCAAGCTTACGCACGACTGCGTTTCTAATACCCATTGCAATCGCGGTAAGAATGATCACAGCATATAGCGACGTCGATTCCTGCGCGTTTGCAGACGAGACACCCGTGGCCACAGCGGTTGCTACCGCCAAGAGTGCCGCTTCTATGCCAAATGCAATACTCGCGCGACGAGCTTGACCGGCCGGACTCATCCGAACCGCCATCCGTCCCCCTACAACTGCACCTGCTAAGAAAGCGGCGAGTGCAGTCGTTGATCGGGGGATGGAAAGGCTGGGTGCCCCTGCGACGGCAAAAGCCAAGAACACCACGTTGCCAGTCATGTTCGCGGTGAATACGCGTCCAAGGCCAAGGAAGCTAACCGCATCTACAACGCCAGTAACTGCTGTCAGAATCAACAGTATTGTGGGTAGGCGATTATCGCTCCAGGATGTGCTTGGCATTGTTTCCCTTCAATTGTGAACTTAAGCGTTCATTACATCAGTCATTTGCCCTGACACCGACATCCCCCTTGGCTGTTCCTTTTGACCCGAACCTTTCCGCGAGCTGCGCGAAATATCCTGCTACGGTGAGCAGCGAACCAACGATTGCGGTGTTCTTTAGAAAGTTCGTGAGCTGGGCGGAGTACATATCAGGCGTGGCAGACCAGAATGCGTGTGCTGTCAACGTGGCAGGAACCATGAATCCCGCGAGCAGCAATGCCCCGATCACTACCGCTACACGCTTTGGGAACAGTAAAAGGACGCCGCCGATCACTTGCGTGACTTGGCCTGCTCGAATCAGAAGCGGAGCGAGTTGCTCAGGAGCTCCAGCCAAAACTAATTCATGTGCCGAGCGCTCCTGGCTTACTACACCAAAAGCGTTCATAAAGAAGATGAGGGCGATCATTAACCGACACACGAAGGAGAGTCCCACCGAGTATTTCCACTTGTAATGTGCGGACGCAACGAATAACAGTCCACCGAGAATCGCAGTGTTCTTCAGAAATTGAACAAACTGGCCCTGTTGCTCTTGCCCTGCATAGTGCCAGAAGTTGTGGAGGCTTAAGGTCATTACGGCCAGGAATAGCAACAGCAGCAATGCCACGGACTGTCGCCGGAATCCAACAGCTAGAGCAACGCCACCCAAAAGTTCCACCGCTATTACCACGTAAACAAGCGCACCGGAGAGCGGAATTCCGGCATCCCGCATGAACGCTGCTGTACCATGCGGATTCATCAGCTTGCCCCACCCACTCACAATAAAGATTAAAGCGACCAGGACACAGCCGAGCATCCAGCTCCATCGTTGAACCAAGTCCAGAAAGCGATTAGTGAATAATGCAATCATCTGGCCCCCGTCAGAACTTATACGTTAGCCACGCGGTAAAGAAATTGATGTCTTCAGTCGCTGTCAAGTGCCGATTCATCGTCCAGTCCAACTCCAGCTCCGGGTTCGTTCCAACGTAACGATCCCGAGTAAGTTTGCCGGAGCGTTCGAGATTGACCGCTACACCATAGAGCCCGTCCTTCGTACTCTGTCTCCAAAAAAAATCGACCGCTGGTGTCAGAGTGAGCTTTCTCGAAAAGTGAAGGTCCGCGCTCGGATGTAGGTCCATGAAGTTCACTGGACCCAAGAGACTTTCTTCCCCGAAGTACGCTCCTTTCGGGAACAAAGGATTGAAACTCTGAAGGTCAGGATTAGTAGGGTCCTTGTCGCCGCTCGCCACATCAGCTCTGAGGCCGAAACGCGGCTTCCAGGCTGCGTCCTTAAACGTGTAACCAGTGTCCGAAGCTACGGTCCAAGCGCTAATATGACCGGAGCCAAACGCTCCCCACAGATAAACTGCCTCGAAGTTGTAATCCAGACCCTGAGGAGGCCGCCACACACGCACTCCGATTGAATGCCTTATTTCGCGTGCGGTTCCTTGATCGAAATGTGCCCCTTGTCCGGGAAAGAAACGGGACCGAGTGAACTGCGTAGAGGCCCCAGAAGGATCTTGTGTGATCAGGAGAGTCATCGAAATAACCGGTGTTGGTTTCGACTGGTCGGGTAGCAAGCAGGTCAAGTTTCCATCCCGCGTCACAGATGCTCAATCGGAATCCATCGAAGCTCTGTCTGACGTTAGGCCCTTCTCGAGCTGAAACGATGCGACTACTACCAAACTGCAGCTCCTGCCTACCGACCCGCAGGACGACCTGCCGATCAGAGTTACCTATCAGGTCGATATCCATAAACCCTTGGTTCACATCAAGCTTGTCTTTGTCAGGAGGCCTTACGGTAAGTTCGCCACTCGCGAGGCCGCTCTTCAGTTGGAAGAAAAATCGAACCCGCGACCCAAGGTGCAGATCTGAATGCAGCATGTATCGTTGGAGTAGGTAACCATTGTCGTCAGGTGGATCCGCTCCCCAGGTCCGGTTTTGGAAAATTTCATACCGCTCCCGGATCTCTCCTCCGATGGACAAATAAGCAGTCCCTGACCTATTCAGCGGAATGTATTTGATCCTGTCCAGCGCTTCAGTCCGGAGCTTCTCGTCTCCCAAATAGCTGTAATTTTCGTCGTATCGAAGTTGCTTAAAAGGCTCTGGCCCTTTTGGTGTAGGAGTCTCACAATGTGCGATAGCGTTAACAGAGAAGGTACAGACGCCCATCACAAGAACAATCGAGCTGAACAAGATTCCAAAGCGCGGCCCTGAGTTCTTGGTCGCTTGCATACTCCGCCTCATCGTGGAACACCTGGGCACGAATCCCTTTCCCCAGTCGCTCATTAGCCAACACCGCTCCACCCACTCCTATTTCGAGGCAGTTGGAAACTCCCAGAACTGATTACCGCATCGTGCCCAGGTGTGCGTTTGGCGACAGCGGTTAGTTGTTTACATCGCCACGACGTGCGGTCAACTTAGGATGCGCTTGGAGTTTGTCGGGATTGCGCGCGATGGCGATGACTTCGTGTCCACGCCGTAGAGCTTCAGGCACAATTCTTGAATCGGCATTCCCCGTAGCCCCCAAATGAGCAGGCTTTCACGGTCATTCTTTCGGTCTTGGATTAAAAGGCAAAGCAATCGCATCCCAAGCCCCAGAAGTCGCTGTAGCGGGGCGCGGCAGCTCTGCCGCCGACCAGGACTTGGTGGACAGCATGCAGACAGCCGTGCGAATCGGATTCAGCGGTATCATGGTACTGGACACCGGCACCGGCGGCTTTGCGCCCATCCAGCGGTGCGCCATAGCCCCCGTACTTCGCTACCGGCGACCATTCCGGAAGCACGGGCAAAGGAGCTGGGCCAAGCTTCTGAAATTCTCCAGCGCCGTAAACGATCTTGCCGTCCACAATTGTCAGCACGGATTCAATGGCCTTTATTTGTTCCTCCGGCACGGAAAAGTAATCCTCGGTGAGGGCGGAAATATCCGCCAGTTGGCCGATGGCGATGGCGCCTTTCTTGCCGTTTTCACCCGAGAACCAACTGCTGCCCTGAGTGTAGAGCCTCAATGCCCCCTCTCGGCTAAGGCGGTTTGCTTCGGAATACAACGACGTGCCGCCAATCGTTTTCCCGGCAACGAGCCAGTATAGGGAAAGCCATGGGTTGTAGCTGGCCACGCGCGTTGCATCAGTGCCAGCCCCCACGGGAATGCCCAGATCGAGCATTCTGCGGACGGGAGGAGTCCGCGCTGCAGCCTCCTTGCCATAGCGGTCTAGGAAATACTCGCCCTGGAACGCCATGCGATCCTGGATGGCGATGCCGCCCCCCAATGCTCTTACGCGTTCAAGGCTTCGATCCAAGATGGTTTCGCAGTGATCGAAGAACCATTTTATTCCCTGCAAGGGAATTTCTCGGTTGACCTCTTCGAACACGTCCAGCATCCGGCTGATGCTTTCGTCATAGGTGGCGTGAAGCCGGAACGGCCATCGATTTGCGGCCAGCAACGAGACAACCTCTTTGAGTTCCTTCTCCATATTGGGCAGGAAGTCGGGGCGGGGCTCGAGAAAATCTTCAAAATCCGCCGCCGAATAGACCAGCATTTCTCCAGCGCCGTTGCAGCGGTAAAAATCGTCACCCCTGCCCGGAGCGGTTAGTTTCATGCAGCGGAGAAAATCCTCTTTTTCCTGTTTGGGTTTTTGCGTGAAGATATTGTAGGCCATGCGCACGGTCATTTCGCGGCGCTTGTGAAGTTCCTCAATGATCGCATAATCGTCCGGATAGATTTGAGAACCGCCGCCGGCGTCAACCAGACTCGTGAGCCCCAGGCGGTTCAGTTCGCGCATGAAATGGCGGGAAGAGTTTATTTGATGTTCGGGTGGCAGCTTCGGCTGCTTGCCGACGGTGGCGTAAAGAATGCCGGCGTTGGGACGCGCGATGAGGAGACCCGTGGGGTTGCCGTTCCCGTCGCGCTGGATTTCACCCGCCGGTGGATTGGGAGTGTCTTTGGTGTAGCCACAGGCCCGTAGCGCGGCCTTGTTCAATAGACCGCGGCAATATAGGTGGAGGACGAAGACCGGCGTTTCAGGGGAGACGGCGTTGATTTCATCGAGCGTGGGCATGCGGTGTTCAGCGAATTGAAACTCGCTCCAATCGCCGATGACGCGGACCCATTGGCCGGGAGGTGTCCGTTGCGCTTGCTCTTTGAGCATGCGCAATGCGTCCGCGAGGGACGGAACGCCGTCCCACCGAAGCTCGAGGTTGTAGCTCAGACCGCCCCGGATGATATGCATGTGGGAATCGTTCAGGCCCGGGATAACCGTCCTCCTGTTCCCATCGATTACTTTTGTGGCCGGCCCGCGGTGCTCCCGCAAGATTTTTTCGCTGGTGCCGACGGCACTGATTTTTCCGTCCTGTATTGCGATAGCTTCGACAAACGACGGAACGTCATTGGTCGCGATCTTGGCGTTATGAAGTACGGTATCCGCCGACATGTAAACCTCCTTGATCAATTAACAGTTTTGAGAGGGCAGGGGTTATCCCTGCCCCGGACCGATTACTTGTGCGCAGCCGCTGCGGTTGCCGGAACGACGTATTCTGGGAACTTCGTCGCCGGGGCACCATGCACCATGGTGTACGCGTATTCCACACCGAGACCGTACGCTCCAAAATGGTTCTTTACGATGTCCATGACCGCGTCATACGTGTCTTTCGCCGCCCAATCGCGCTGCCACTCGAGCATGACCGAAAGCGCCGTGACCGGCTTTGCGCCCGCCTGCACCACGCGCTTCATCGCGTTCTCGTGGGACAATTGGCTCACGTCGCCGCAGCAATCCTCAACGACATAGACCTCGTACCCGTCGTGAATCGCCTGCACGGTCGGAAGCGCGACGCAGGTTTCCGTCCAGAGCCCGGCCAGCACAATCTTCTTCCGGCCGGTCTTCTCGACCGCGGCGACGAAGTTCTTGTCGTCCCACGAGTTCATCGTGGACCGTTCGATGGGTACCTGTTTCGGAAAGATCGCCTGGACCTGCGGCCAGAGATATCCGCTGAAGCCCTTGGTTTCCACCGTGCTCAAGACGACGGGCATATCAAAGACCCTCGCGGCTTTCGAGAGAGCTACGTTGTTGTTGATGATCGATTGGCGATCAAAATTCGAAACGCCAAAGAGCATCTGGGGCTGGAGATCGATCAGTGTAACCACACAGTTGTCCGGGGTCAGCAGCCCCTTTTCGCTGCGCTTTGCGCGACCATTGTTTTGAGCCATGACTTCCTCCTTTTCGAATTGGATTGACAACCGACGGAGAGGCCGATTGAGCTGTAGCCCACTCCCACCTATCATGGGTGGCGTATAAACTAGTCGCTCCGGGGTCCTCTTAGTTATGGCAGGTGTTCGAAATTGTCAAGTATGCATCTTGGAGTAACCAAGTGAGCCGTAGGTTACCGGCGAGGAGGAAGTATGAGCCCAGCCCGAAGGCATTGCCCTGCGGAAATCACTCTGCACCTTATCGATCACCGGTGGAAGCTTTTGATCTTGCGTGAACTGCTGCGGGCCACTAGGAGATTCTCAGCTCTGCAAAGAAGAATCCCACGGGTTTCACGCAGGGTTCTGGCCAGTCAGCTTCGCGAGTTGGAGCGAGATGGGCTGGTTCAACGAGAAGTCTTCCCTGAGGTTCCGCTCCGAGTCCAGTATTCCCTCACCCGAGTCGGCAAAAGCCTAAGGCCTGTTCTTCTTGCCATGCATAACTGGGGTGCGCGTCACGCGAAAAGGCTGTCGCAATTGCGCGAAGGACGAAACGAGTAGTCTCTAAAGTTGCCTAATTGCAATGCATCTCGGCGCGGAATGCATCCCACCTATGCAACGAGGGCCTATACCACGACTCTTCTGAGCGTGAGAATGCGGATCATCTTCTAACTCCTGCGAAACGTGGACCTGCTCGTCTTCGGACGTAAAACCTATCAATTGATGGTTCCTTTTTGGTCCGAAGTCGCAAAGACCCAGTCGATGACGAAAGCAGAGAACGAATTTGCCCGGACATTT
>QHZC01000590.1 GCA_003224515.1 Acidobacteriota bacterium | reverse complement strand
AGCACGCCTGCTCGGGATCCGCCGCGGTGCGCCGCTGCTGCGCACAGAGCGGCTGAGTTACGATCAGCGCCGGCGCCCCGTCGAGCTTTCCCGCATGCTGTACTGCGGGGATCGATACCGTTACCACACGCAGTTGAAGGCGTGAGGCGGAGGAACAGACAATGTCGGACCTCGTCTTTCCCCAGAAACCGGACAGCCTTCGGGAAATCTTTGGCGTCCCCAAGCCGATCATTGGAATGGTGCACCTGCGCCCGCTTCCGGGGGCGCCTCGATACGAGGGCGAGCCGATGAGCGCGATCATCGATTCGGCCGTTGCGGATGCCGCGGCATGGCGTCAGGGTGGGATCGACGGTCTGCTGATGGAAAACGGCTGGGACCTGCCGTTCGCGAAGCCGGACGATATCGGGCATGAGACGGTGGGGGCTATGACGGCGATCGGCGTTGCCCTCGTGCGCGAGATGCCCCTGCCGCTCGGGGTCAACTGTCTCGCGAACGGGGTCAAGCCGGCCTTGGCGATCGCCAAGGCGGCTCCGGCCGCGCTACGCTATCGCGCCTGGCTCCGCGCTCAGGGCATCCGGATTTTCGCCGACGTGCATGTCAAGCACGGCAGTCACGCGATTGTGAGCGACCGCTCGCTGGCTGAACAGACCAGGGATGCGCTTTTCTTCGATGCGGACGTCCTCATCGCGACGGGGCAGCGCACCGGCGACGCGACGGACATCGAGGAAGTCCGTGGGATCCGGTCCGCAAGCTCGCTCCCCGTCATCGTTGGGAGCGGGCTGACGGCGGAGAACGCAGCGGAACTCCTCAAGATCGCGGACGGTGCGATCGTCGGCTCGTGGGCAAAGCGGGACGGCGTGTGGTGGAATTCCGTTGACAGCGAGCGGGTCCGGCGTCTCATGAGCGTGGTGCGCGGGATTCGCCAGGCACCGACGTCCCGCGGGGTGTGAGCGATCGGATCGTCAGGTGGTGCGGTTCTGTGGATCGGAAGGAGCCGCGGCCATCTTGGGGACGCCTAGTCGTCGGCGGCGGGGGGGTGAGGCCTGCAGAGATAGAGGGGACGCGCAACATGGGTGCTACCGTGGAAAGCGTGTGAGGGGGGAGGAGAGATGACACGTTCGCGAATCACGGCACTGGTCGTCTGTACGGCGCTCATTGCGGGGCTGATCGTCTCCCAACCGTCATCCGGATTGGCTCAGAAGCAGCCGACGGTTGGACTCGTTACCATCAACCTCCAGGCTCTGTTCTTCAATCAGGTCAACCAGGGTGCTCAGGACGCGGCGAACAAGAACGGGGTCAAGCTGGCGATTGTGAACGGCAACAACGATCCGGCGGCGCAGGTGTCCGCGGTCGAAGACTTTGTCCAGCAGAAGGTCTCGGCGATCGTCGTGCTCGCCATCGACGTCAAGGGCATTGTCCCCGCCCTGCGAGAGGCTGCCAAGGCGAAGATCCCGGTGATCGCCATCGATGCTCTTGTCGAGGACCCGTCCGTCTCGACGTTCATCGGCACCGACAACCCCGGGGCGGGCGAGCAGATCGGGCGGTTCCTGGTCAGCTACGTGAATGCGAATATGGGCGGCAAAGCGACGGTGGGCGTCGTCGGCGCGCTCAACTCGTTCATCCAGAACCAGCGACGAGACGGATTCCTCAAGGCCGTGAAGGCGAGCCCGGGGATCAAGGTCGTGGCGACAGTCGACGGGCAGAATGTCCAGGAGCGGGCGCTCGCCGCGGGCGAGAATCTGGTGACCGCAAACCCGAGTATGAACGTGATTTACGCAACGGGGGAACCGGCGATTATCGGCAGCATCGCGGCCGTCCAGTCACAGAACGCGACCAGGCGCATCAAGATCGTCGGCTGGGACTTGGCGCCGCAGGTGATCAAAGCGATCGACGACGGGTATGTGGTCGGCGTCGTCCAACAAGGCCCGGAGGAAGAAGGGCGGCAGGCTGTGCTGGCAGCGCTGAAGCTGAGCAAGGGGCAGACGGTGCCGAAGAAGATCTTCGTCCCCGTGGCGATCGTGACCAAGGAGAACGTCGACAAGTTCCGCGGCATGTTCAAGTAAGCGCGCTCCGTCGGGGACCGGCCGTCCAGCCGGCCCCGGCGGCCGCCCATGGCCGACCCCCTGCTGCGGATGGAGGGTATTGAGAAGAGTTTCGGGGCGATCCGCGCCCTCCGGGGTGTTTCTTTAGCGCTTGACCGTGGGGAGGCTCTCGCGCTGGTCGGGGACAACGCGGCCGGCAAGTCCACCCTGATGAAGATCCTCAGCGGGGCCGTGTTCCCGGACGCCGGCCGGATCTACCTCGAGGGCAAGCCCGTGGTATTTCGCGATCCTCCAGATGCCCGCCGCTTGGGCATCGAGATGGTCTATCAGGATCTCTCCCTGTGTGACTCCGTCGATGTCGGCAAGAATCTGTTTCTCGGCCGGGAGCCCATCCACCGGATTGCCGGGATACCGGTGCTCGATGAGGCCGTGCTCTACCGGCGTACCGAGGAGATGCTGGCGAGTCTGGACATCCAGGTGGGTTCTGTCCGCCTGCCGGTGAGGTTTCTCTCGGGGGGCCAGCGCGAGGCTGTGGCGATTGCCCGGGCGGTCTCGTTTCAGCCGCGCCTGCTGATCTTGGACGAGCCCACCGCGGCCCTTGCGGTGAAAGAAGTGGAGAAGGTGCTGGCGTTGGTCCAGCGGCTCAAGGCGCAGGGGGTCGCCATCGTCTTCATCAGCCACCGCCTCCAGGATATCTTCCGGGTCTGCGACCGCGTCATGGTCATGTTCGAGGGAGAGCAGGTGGCGGAGCGACCCATTGCCGAGACCACGCTCGAAGAGGTCATCCGGCTGATCGTGCGGGCCGCGTGAGCGCGTAGCTGGGAGCGCAGCGGAACTGTGAGGAGCGATGTGAGGACCTTCGCAATCAGAGTCGGACGGCCCCTGGGATGGGGTCCCGGTGCGGCGTC
>QHZC01000589.1 GCA_003224515.1 Acidobacteriota bacterium | reverse complement strand
GTGCCACCTGACGCCACTGTCGTTGATTTCCCCCAGGTAGAGCACTTGCCTCTGCACGATACGCCGCGAGGAACCCCGTCGGTTC
Organism: Acidobacteriota bacterium; assembly: GCA_003224515.1. GTDB lineage: Bacteria > Acidobacteriota > Terriglobia > Acidiferrales > UBA7541 > Acidiferrum. The sequence continues at coordinate 7,661 of QHZC01000589.1, read as the reverse complement.
TCCACAATGCTCTAGTAGCGATGCTCCTTGCCATTCTTCACGCGAAGCGTGCCGCGCAGAAACATGCCGCCATTGTGCATGGCTCATCGCGGCAATCAAGGGGGTGGGTCTTCACTACAACCACTTGCAGGGAAAGCTCTACTGAAACGAGTACACTTATCGCTTGGAAACCGCCAAAAATCGGCAAAATCAACGCCCAGTTGTCAAAGTCGGGCTAGGAAATGGAGGGCCCGCTGCCCCGGGCCTGGGCTGTATCCGACCATTTGGTCAGCTACAGGGTGGTTTTCGGAACTGGGACCCGATCCGTCGACACCTCACGTGTTTCCTGCCGGCAGCGGCGTGGCAGGTGGGCCCGTTGTCCTGTCCGCGAATACGCTCGACACCAGCCCGTCTGAGAGAATCAAAAACCGTGGTCGATAGGGCCTAGGCAGAGGTCCAATGGCCCGCCCGGCGCCGAGAGGGACTTTTTCCGCAAGGCCCGCGGCCGCCTTATCCTTTAATTCGAGGACGCCCACCCGGGCATTGCTCTTGGACAAGGAATTCTTCTTGCGCTTCCTATACCATCCCATTCCAATCGCTGCGGGTAACTTCCAGTGCCCGCGTGTGTGTCTGGGGTGGGGGAGTCGTGGAACGTCGCGCGAACCGACGCTTCCGAATAAAGCTGCCGGAGGGGTCCACTGGACCGCCAAATCGGGAAACGGGGAAGCTCAGACGGAGTCCGAGGACATCACGTCTCGAGGCGTTTACTTCTTCCTGCCGACAGAAATTGAGAACGGTTCGTGGGTCGAGTTGGTCATTGTTCTGCCACACGAAATTACCTTAGCCGAGCCTGTTCGCGCCCGCTGTCAGGGACGCGTGCGGCGAACGGAAATCAAGGAGATGGAACGGGTAGGAGTGGCGGCCGAGATCGAACGTTGCCAGTTTTTGCGTGAAGGTGAGAACGCCCTGGCTCCAGGGCTTCAAATTCCAGGCGACAAGAGAGCATGGAGAGAATAGGTGTGAAACGCCGCTGGCTGGCCTTGGCCCTCAAACGCCTCAGCATGACTGTAGGAATTCGCTCACGCGGCGGGAAGTGCCTTTCAGTATCTGGCTTGAACCAGACGCTTCAGGGCAGGAATCAGTTCGGTGCCGACAGCGTATTTTGTGACGTACCCTTCGGCTCCCATCAAACGGGCACCTAATACAGCTTCGTCCTTGTGGATAGTGAAGAGAGGATTTTGGTAGTTGGCGAGATTCGGCGTATTTCATACGCGGCCGTTCATAACCGGCATTTCGATATCAAGGAGAACCACCTCGGGCTGTAGCTCTTTGGACCCTTTCGACAGCCTGCTTCCCATTTTCCGCTTCGCCGCAAACGGGTACAGAATTCAGCCTAAGGAATGAATGTATTGTGCTTCGGGTCACGTCGTGATCGTCCACGACGAGGACGCCGGACGTATGAACGTTCGTAGAGGGAGGGACCTGAGCCGATGGTAAGCTTGGGGGCTCAGGTGTGAGTCGTGTCGTCAGTTTTCCGGTTTCGGTTAGCCTGACTTTCGCAGTCGAATTCAATCCCGACACCATCATCTCGTTGGTTAGCGACCCGACCCAACGCTGAAAAGTGCGACCCTGAATCCGTGATCGTCAGCTTACTTAGCGCCCACCTGGAAGGACTTAGTTTTGACGAAGCCGTTACCGGTTGCGAACATAACTGGATCATTTTATCAGCGTTGGCTCCCGAACCATTCCCAAAGGTCTACCTTTGAGTGGGGGTTGTCTAAATTTGTACACTAAGGTGATTTCCGTATATATGCCCAAGTTTCTACAGCCGTACCATTGAACGAGCGCCAAACCTTATGCCCCGTGTGCTCATCGTCGATGACCAGAAGTTTGTGCGGGATGCCCTACGTGATTTGCTGGCGGCAAAGGAACCCTATTGGGAGCTTTCGGAAGCTGCGAACGGGCATGAGGCTGTTGATTTAGTTCGCAGGACCACGCCAGAGGTGGTCGTTCTCGATATCGTGATGGATGGCATGGGTGGTGTAGCAGCGGCATACGAGATTCAAGCAATCGCCCCGGAAACAAAGATCGTTTTCATCAGCACTCATTACACAGTAGGAGAGGCTTCCATCATCACCCACCTCGTCGGTACCGGAGCGTTTGTCCAAAAGGCGGACACAGCCAGGTTACTCATACCAACGATCAAGCGTCTTCTAGAGGAAGCAGGTCAGCCAGCCTAAAGCCTTCCCACAGAACCGAATCGAAGGGCACAGCGCTGTTGAGGTGGAAGATGCATCAGCGGATTCATCTTCATCTGCTACCGGACGGACGCAACATTGTCGAGTTCGACCTAACCGGTCGGGAAGGACGTAAGTCGTTGCTTTCTTTGCGCTTATCAGTTTTCAGCCCTTCTTAGATTGCTCCCAAGTTGCTCCAAAAAGGCGCTGACGCGCCGATCACGTGTCATTTGCCTGCCGGGATTTGGAATGTACGGGGGATTCGCCTGTCGAGCGTTGCCAGAATTGCGCCCTTTGCTCTGGCCAGTCGCGCTAGATGACCATCGGTCGTTTGTTTTGCTATCTTGACCCAAGCCGGCAGGCGCGAGATGTCGTGATCGTCGGGAATAAACTTCAAGACTCTTGCAGCTTTCAACCGCAGCAACAAGTCGCGGGCTTGAGAAACGGCAAATCCGTACTGCGGTGCTTGCGTGAGAATTCGGACAAAACCAAGCTCTGTAATCGAGCAGGTTGCCAGTTCCACAGTTCCCATTGCAACTGATGTACGTACCCAGACCGCGACTCGCTCGTGGAATTCATGCTGGAGGAAGCCGAGTGCGACGAGCGCGTTTACGTCCAGCAGGTATCTCATGGAAATTCGGAGAGAATCTCGCGCACCTGCCGGCTGGTCAAAAGCGGTGCTTCCGGTCCTGCGCTAAGAACTGGAAGACCGGTGATTCGGTCGACGAGGATTCTTACCTGTCGCGAGCGCTTCCTCCGGGGAATCAACATGACACTCCCTGCTTGCACCTTTACGTCGAGCGAGTCACCTGCCTGAAGGCCCAGTTGGCGGCGAATTGGACCAGGCAGTACGACTTGCCCCTTCGTCGAAAGTTTAGTTTCCATGGTAAGACAATCTTACCGCACCCCCTAACGAAGCGAAAGTAGGACAGTCAAGGATGTCAAGGATTGGTGGACGTGGGGGACTCGAACCCCCGGCCCCTTGCTTGCGAAGCACGAAACTTGGCTCCAACGTCATCGATCAATTTAACTACTAACGTTTCCAACAAATCGGGGAATCTGCTTCTCGCTCCGCAGAAACTCTTGTGTTTTAAGCAGCAGGTGATTGGACAACTTCAAATCCTAACCCCAGTTTACGAAATATAGCGAGGGATTTGCGCGAAAGCCACATCAGGACGTGTTTTGCGAGGCCTCGGCTTGTATAGCCTAAAATCGGCCTAATCAGGTGTGCCGATAGCGATCCAGCGCAAAGAGACGAAAAAGCGCCTGCTGCGTGTGATCCATTTCCGTGAGGGTGGTCTTCACGTGGGGCCGCCCTGGCGAGCGGGGCTTGCCCGCGGGCGGAAAGAGATTGGTCACTTCTTGGATTCCGTTGAGGGCCTTGAACAGCGCCTGCAGGCTCAGGGATAAACCGTTCTGCGCCGCCCGGCGCTGGAGCAGGCTTCCCAAAATCAGTGCCAGCACACAGTAGAAGGCATGGACGCGGATCTTGGAATCGGTCCAGTGGAACATGGGCTCCCAGCTCAGGAAGCGCGGATCTTTCATATCTGCAAACGCATCCTCGACCTGCGATTGACTGCGATAGGCCAGCACAATCTGCTCCTTGCTCCAACTCTTCTGGTCGGTGAACAAGATCCGTTTCCCCAATTGATGTTCCTGGATTTGGGCGAAGGCGGAGGCGTCGGTCCGGTAGGTGAGTTTCAGTTGGCGGCGTTTTTGGATCACCGAAACGCGCAGAATTTTAGAGATGTGCTGGCCCGAACAAACCTGTTGCACTCGCTGGGCGAGGCTTTCGCGGCTATAGCCTTTGCCTTTAGCGCCCGGCTTCTGCGAGCGCCGCAGCTTGGCTTGGAGTTCTTCTAAGGCCCGCCGTTTTTTCGAGAGGTGCTGCTCGATACCGCGAATCTGCTTGCGTTGCAGTTCCGGACTGAAGGTGATCACCAGGGTGCGTTCCTGCCCCCAGACCTGACGGGTGACGCGCCAGGCCCGAGTTGGTTTGAGGCGCGCATCTTCGAGCTCCTGAAATTTCTCGACCGGGAGAGCCAGCAGGTCGGCGAAGTGGGTCGGTACCAGCGAACCAACGAAATGGAAATGGCTAGCGTCAAGAATCTCCTGATTGGTGGCGGAGTGGTTGCCCTGATCAAAGATCAAGGTGATGGACCGGCAATGGCGGGCCAAAACCTGGTACCGCTGGGTGAGTTCTTGCAAGGCCTGGGCAAAGGTGATGCTGTCATGCGGATTGCCCGGATAGACCTTCCACAGTAAAGGAACGTGAAAGTCGACGCTCACCAGCAGAGCCAGTCCTACGACGCGCAGATCGGTCCGTTTGCTTTTGGCATGCCCTCGCTGAGGCAGTCGGCTGCGGTTTTCCGTATCGAGGAAGGTATCGAAGTTGGTGCAATCGAAAATCAGACTGTTCACATCCAGATGGAAGGTCTCCAGCAGACGCTGAGTGAGTGCCTCGCTAATGGCCGCGATCTGTTTTTCTCCGAGCAGTTCCATGTTGTCCCAGAAGCGCGGTGCGGAGAACTGTTGGGGGAGAGGCTTAACCAACGCGGCAGAGGGGTGCCGCGGAGCCACGCGGGCATCTGCAGCTTGCTGGTCGGCGCCGGGCAGCGGTTGACGGCGGCGACCAGCATGTATTGACCCAGCGAAGGGCCCTGCCGGCGTTTGGGGGCGTGGTGATCGATGAGTTCGACCAAGCGGAGCTGTTGGGCGAGGTCATAGAGGGCGGCGACACCGCCAAACTGGGAGAGACGAGCACGGGTGGGTTCCGCCCGGGGCTGCTGCAGGCGCTGGAGCAAGGTGTCGGCCGAGCCTAAGTACTGCACGACGATCGGACGGGGCCGGCCGTTCACGCGCCGAGACTCGACGAGGTAGTAGTAGGGGTGTCCATGGATGATTTTGCGCTGGAGGCTGGCCACGTTTTTTAGTGTATACAACTAATTGTTGATGTCAAGAGGAAACTGCTATGGGTGGTGCATGTGTTGCCTACAGATCGTGTTTAAAGGTCGATATACCACATCCACGCAACATCCGGAGGGACATCTCCGAGTAGGTTATTTAGCTTATTTTAGTGTATACATATTTTGGCCCCAGCACTATGCCCTCGACAACGCGCCTCTGAGCGCAGCAGGCTATCGAAAACCCGCATTGGACGGGGGTTTTTCTGTATTGCGAGGTCGGCGGCCCAGTTAATGGATTAGATCACTGCACAAATTGTCGGTGCTATTTCGTAAACTGAGGCTAGCTTGGCAGCTTTCCACCTTAACTGTTTGATCTGTAGGTTCCGGTGTTGGGTCTCGTAGAAGGCCGCTCCTCGGTCCACGTACTTCATACCGTAGCGCAGCATGCGGTACACCAACCGGGCCAGCTTCGCTGCCATGGCCTTGACCGCAACAGGAGCCCCAGCTTGGTTCTCAGTCGACGGAATTGAGCTCCAAGATAGGTGTTGCTTACCCGTAAGGTGGTGGCTTCCATTTTCAAAGCGATGCTGACCCGATTCTTCGTCGGCAGCCGACCTTTCCCAACGATCTTGTCTCCGCTGGTCCGATTGTCCGGACACAGCCGTAGCCAGGAGACGAATTGGTCTTCAGTCTCCCATTTGTTTATATCCCACCCCACTTCGCTGAGGATCGTCATTGCTGTCATGACATCGATGCCGTCGATCCGGGTTAGGTCCGCACCGCTCATGCGAAATAACCGTTCGCGCAAGTCGAACTGTGGCGCATTCCCGGCAGCCCTCCATTGCCTTCAGCCCCGCTCGCCCCGCTTTGCCTACACAGGTGAGTATCCCATCCCGGCGCACCCATCAGCAGTAAGAGATGACTAGAGTGGAAGCAGCAGAAGCAGTTCCCATTCGTTAGGAATTCAAAAAGAATTTACATGTTTGTTGAGCAAGCGCAACAAGCCGGATTGCCATTCAGGCGAATCTCGGTGGCGATGAGGCCAGCGATAACCGTGAGGATTGAGCAAGGGGGGAAACAATGACGAGCTTATTTCAGGCAGAAGAATCTTCAGCCGGCACAGGGAAGAAAGTCGCCGTAGCGATTGACATTCTAGCGGTGATCGGGCTTGTCTTGTGGGCGGGGGTTGAGATGGCCGTCCGTCTGATATCAGGCCACTCAGACTGGGGCCTTTGATTTCAGGCGCGAGGGAATCCGCATGCACACGAACCGCCTGCGTCCCGCGGATATTGTGAAACGCGAAGGGCTGCCGCTTACCTCCGTTCCGCGCACTATTGCTGACGTGGCTAGGGCAGGGGTTTCCGAAGATCATGTCGCCCGCGCTATACGGGACGCCCTTCAACGCGGGCTCACAACGAAGGAAGCACTTCTGGCCGAGGCTAAACGGCGGGGAGGCCGCGCCGGAAGTCTGATCCGAGCTTATTCAAACGTGTCGAGAGCGGCGTCGTGAAATACAAAATGGCAACGGCGTTCCGGCACGCTTTGGAGGGGCGTCTGCGGCAACAAAGCCTCTCCGGCGGAGAGCCGCTCGCGCGCCTTCGGAAGATGGTCGCCTTTGACCGTTTCTTGGCGCGTGTGGCAAAGAAGCAGCCCGACGCATGGATTGTCAAAGGCGGGTTTGCTCTTCAGTTGCGGCTCGGCGAACGAGCCAGAACGACGAAGGACATCGACGTTTCAGCAGTTAACCCTTGGACGCGCGAACAGACGATTACCCATCTTCGCGCAGCAGTATTGCTTAATCTCGGTAATTGGTTTGAGTTCGAGGTGGGCGAGCCATCAGAAGCGGCAACCGGTGCGCCAGGGCGCGGGTTCCGTTTCCCAATGCGCTGCCTCCTTGATGGCCGCCCCTTTGAGACTTTCCATTTGGACGTTGGATATGGTGATCCCGTCCTTGAGGCTCCGGTCGAATTGACTGCGCCTAATCTCTTGGCGTTTGCCGAAATCGCCCCGGCGAAGGTGCGCTGTTACCCGCTGACCACACAAAGTGCGGAGAAACTGCATACCTACACGCGAACATATGCGAGTGGAGAGACGAGCCGCACGCGGGACTTGGCCGATATTCTTCTCGCCGGTTCCCTCGCACAATTTGATGGCGCGAAGTTGAAGCAGGCCATCGACGCGACATCCCATCCTGTGCCGCCACAAATGCCAGACCCGCCGCAACGCATCGCCTCGTCCTACGCACAAGTGGCGCGTGAACTCGATCTGCCCTGGCGAACAATCGAAGAAGCCGGGGCAGCTACCGCACAATTCTTAGATCCGTCTTGAAGGGCGATTCGAATGTGACAAAGGCGAAGTGGAACCCACTACATTGGAAGTGGGGCTAGCCCTACCCTTAGCCCTTAAGTCTATACTGGACAAGCAGTTTCTGGCTGTGCATACTGAGCCACATGAAACTGCAGAATCAGATCAAACGCACGCTGTCGAAGCCTGAGGTAATCAAACATATCCGTCAACTGCTGGAAGAGAGGGATTTCGG
>QHZC01000107.1:17047-17881 GCA_003224515.1 Acidobacteriota bacterium | reverse complement strand
TTGTGCCAATGGTCGGGGACGGCGGCGATGAGACAGTCAATCTCCTTGTTATCGAGGAGATCCTTGTAGCGTCGGGTGGTAGGAATTTTCTTGCCGACGATCTCCTGGGCGAGAGTGTGGCGGCCGTCGTAAAGATCGCAAGCGGCGACGCATTCGACGCCGGGCAATTGGATGGCGTCGCGGAGCAAGCCGGAGCCTTGCATGCCGATGCCGATGATGGCGAAGCGTAGGCGGTCGCTGGGCGCCATGGATTGCATCGGCAGAGAGATGTGCTCCGGCTCAAGAAAAATCGCGGGCGAAGCGGCTAGCGCGCCAGCAGCTCCGGCGGTGCGATGGAGAAATTGGCGGCGGGAAAGATCTTTTTTCATGGTGCGCTCCTGAAGAAAGTTCAATGTTGAAGGTTCAAAGTTGCAAAAACCAGAAATCAGTGGTCAGACATCAGAACAAAGGACATCGAGCCCGAACCGCGGAACCCATGACTGAGAATTCGAAATTACTTTAGCGGCTGAACACTGACTTCTTTGAAAAAAACCACGTCGTTGTCGCTGTGATTCTGCAGGCCGATGTAGCCCTCGTTAGGGCGAGGGCCATGTTGCGGCTCAAAATCGAATTTGCGCTCGGGGACGGGTTGGCCTTCGGTATAGTCGGTGACAGTGACATCGTTGAGGACAACGATGGTGCGCGGGCCATCGAGCGTGATGACCATGGTGTTCCACTCGGGGCCGGGCTTGCCGGGCTTGGCGAGGGGCTTGGTCAGGGAGTAGAGCGTGCCGGTGACGTGGTAGTCGTCTTCCTTTGAAGTTTCCGGATGGTTGTCAATTTGGACTTCGTAGC